>JBAIYS010000003.1 GCA_036763105.1 Peptococcaceae bacterium 1198_IL3148
TGGTATAAGGTTTTCTATCCATAATTATACAATGTTGAAAAATATACCCATAATGCTTGTTTTTGAAAATGTGTAATTCTAAGAAATACAGAGATATTTTAAGAAAACGTTAGATTATAGAGGGAGGGTGACAGTATTGAAAAAATTAGCTAAAGATGAGTCTATGTGCATAGCCTGTCACAACTGTGAACAGGTTTGCTCAACAACCTATTTTAAGGTTGAGAACAGTGCATTGGCTGCCATCAGAGTGTGGGATTCAGGTAATGCTGATGTTAAGTTAATCACCTGCACCCAGTGCGGAGAATGTATTGATATTTGTCCTGCCGAAGCAATTTATCGTGATAATAAAGGGGTAGTTAGAATTAAAAAGGCCCGGTGCGTAGGGTGCTTTGCCTGTGTAGGCTTCTGTCCCGAGGCGGCGATGTTTCAACAGGGTGATAATATAGAACCTTTTAAATGTGTTGCCTGTGGTATTTGTGCTAAACAATGTCCCACAGGAGCAATATTTATAGAAGAATAGAGAAGATTAGATAAATTTAGGGGGCGTTTAAATGATAAGAAAGGTTTTGACAGAATTTTCATATGTGCCAGCAAAACTGGACAGAGGATATGTTAATAAAACATTATATATAAATGTTTCAGATTATAAGATCAGTGAAAAGCCAGTGACTGAAATGGTAAAGGAAAAGTTTATTGGCGGCAGAGGATTTGGGCTGTGGTACCTTTGGAACGCCGTTACTCCGGAAACAAAGTGGGACGACTCGGAAAATGAAATCATTGTTTCGCCGGGACCCGTTGGCGGTATTACCCAGTACCCGGGGGCAGGTAAATCTTTGGTGGTCAGTTTATCCCCCACCACCGGTACGGTGGTGGACAGCAACGTGGGAGGGCACTTTGGCCCGTTGTTGAAGTTTTCTGGCTGGGATGCCTTAGAGGTGCAAGGGAAATCAGAGCAGGATGTGGTGATTTTTATCGATGGCAATGCCGGGTTGGTTAGAATTGAATCCTTGCCGGAGCTGGCTAATGACAGTCATTTGCTGGTTGAACAGTTGACGGATTACTATGCCTGTAATGAGGAGGATAAAAGAAGCATCTCAATAATTTCTGCCGGATCTGCGGCCGATCATACGTTAATTGGTATGTTGAACTTCTCTTTTTATGATTCCCGGAGGAAGGCCATCCGCTTAAAACAAGCCGGCCGCGGTGGCATCGGTTCGGTTTTAAGAAACAAGCATATCAAAGCCATTGTGGTTAAGTTTGCCGGTGTAAAAGGCAACCTGAATAACCCGGCAGATTTTAATAAGATTGCTAAGACCGGTATTAAGTTGCACAAAGAAATAAAAAATGGCGACGACAAGCAATGCCAGATGAGAGTCCGAGGCACCACTTATTTGGTCAAAATAATGAACGACTACGATCTGTTGCCCACTTATAATTTTAAGTATGGTTCCCACAGTGACGGTGAAAAAATCACAGCCCCCCATTGGGTGGAGCGCTTTGACTTGGGTAAGGCTGACGGTTGCTGGTATGGCTGCACGTTGTCCTGTTGTAAAGTGGTGGGGGATTTTGTTTTAAAAACCGGTCCCTATCAAGGCCAAAGGGTTATTATGGATGCCCCAGAATATGAAACCATTGCCGGTGTAGGTTCAAATTGTGGCATTTTTGATATTGATTACATTATGGAATGCAATTTTTATTGTGACACCTATGGTGTTGATACCATATCCTTTGGCACATTAACCGCATTCTTAATGGAGTGTTATGAGAATGGCATCCTAGATCAAGAAAAAACCGGTGGGTTAGAATTAAAATTTGGCAATGGTGTCGCGGTGTTAGAGTTGTTGCATCAAATGTCTAGGGGCGAGGGTTTTGGTAAAATTGCCGGTTTGGGTATTCGGAAATGTAAGGAATATTTTGTTAAAGAATACCACGCAGATATTGATTTTCTTAATGACATTGGCATGGAAGCCAAAGGAATGGAGTATGCTGAATATGTTAGCAAAGAGTCTTTGGTACAACAGGGAGGCTTTGGCTTAGCCAATAAAGGACCACAACATGATGAGGCCTGGTTGATTTTTATGGACATGGTTAACAACCAGTTGCCCACCTTTGAAGATAAAGCTGAAGCACTGCATTACTTCCCGATGTTCAGAACTTGGTTAGGATTGGTTGGGCTGTGTAAACTGCCTTGGAATGACATAGTACCTGAGGATAATAATCGCACCGCTGAGCCTAATAAAATACCTGAACATGTGCAAAACTATGTAGATTTATTTAACGCTATGACCGGACGCAACATAGACATAGATGAAATGTTGCGACAATCAGAACGGGTTTATAACTTCCAAAGGGTGTTTAACCTAAAAATGGGCTTTGGCACCAGAGAGCATGACAGTATACCCTACCGCTCTGTGGGCCCGGTCACTGTGGAAGAATATCAATCCAGGCAGGATAGATACGATAACCAATTAGTAGAACTATTGGCCTATAATCCAGAGGGCAAGTCAACGGCAGATAAGTTGCAAGTGTTAAGAAATTATCGTGAAGGACAATACCAAAAGTTAATTGATGCTGTCTACCAACGGCGGGGCTGGACTGAACAGGGTATCCCCAAAATAGAAACCTTACAAGCACTGGGGATAGATTTACCGGAAGTAATAGCGGTGGTCAAAAAACACCTAGCTTAGGAGTATCATCAAATGATCAAGGTTAATGGAAGACAGTTCCCATGGGAAGAAAATCTGACCATAAAAAAGCTGTTAGAGAAAAAGAATTATACTTTTCCCAATCTAGTTGTCAAAATTAATGAAAAGGTGATTGACCCTGAAAACTTTGAGGTTGCCGTCATCGCCGATGGCGATGATGTGAAAGTTATTCATTTAATCACAGGGGGTTAAGACCCGAGGGCAAACGTATGCAGTAACGCGTTTGCCCATTATTTTTATAATTTCAAACCAATCAATTGTGTTGGCAAATTTCTAAATATTCAATAAAATTACGCAGGAAAATGCAAAGAATGCGAGAATAAATAATAGCAAGCTATTGGGTTTTATGCACGTTAATTTTTAAAATGAATAACTTAGTATAAAATTACTTCTACTCATTTAACAAGGGAGAGGTGACTGATGTTGCAAGGGCAAATGGTACCCAAAATTAAAACAACAGTGGTCGCGGTGAATCATACTTGGTGCAAAAAATGTGGTATTTGTGTGTCTTTCTGTAGCAAAGGTGTGTTGGTGCAACGGGATAACAACAAAATTTATGTAGAAAATCCAGAAAATTGCGTAGGTTGCAACTTGTGTGTCAATTTGTGCCCGGATTATGCCATTAGTCTGGAGGTGATGGAATAATGACGGAACCCAGATTGTTGCAGGGAAATGAGGCTTGTGCCGAAGGGGCATTGGCCGCTGGGTTGTCATTTTATGCCGGCTACCCCATAACACCCTCCACGGAAATTACTGAGCTGCTGTCTCGCAAGCTACCAATGCTCGGAGGCAAATTTATTCAAATGGAGGATGAATTAGCCAGTATGGCGGCGGTGATTGGAGCGTCATTAACCGGTGCAAAAGCCATGACTGCCACCAGCGGTCCGGGATTTACACTAAAACAAGAAAATATTGGTTTTGCTGCCATGGCCGAGGTGCCCTGCGTAATTGTCGATGTGCAACGCCTCGGACCCAGCACCGGGGTAGCCACTGCTCCGGCCCAAGGGGATGTGATGCAGGCCCGGTGGGGCACCCATGGTGACCACCCCATTATTGTTTATTCGCCAGCAACGGTTAAAGAATGTTATACCCTGACAATGCGTGCTTTTAATATGGCTGAACGATTTAGAGTGCCGGTGATTATGTTAATGGATGAAGTGGTGGGGCATATGCGCGAGCGGGTAGAATTGCCAGAGATTGATCAAACAACGATAATTAATCGACCAACGCCCTCCGTTGAACCCCATCGCTACAAAGCATATCAAGATACCGAAACCCATGTACCGCCCATGGCTTGTTTTGGTGATGGTTACCGCTATCATGTAACCGGTTTAATCCATGATGAAAATGGTTTTGCCACCGAGAATCCGGAAATAGTTGGTAGGCAGTTGCAAAGATTACATAATAAAATAAACCATCATCGCTCAGAGATAGTGGATTGGGAATCATTAAATACTGACGATGCAGAGGTTATATTAGTTACCTTTGGGGGCACTGCCCGGGCGGCCACAAAGGCAATGCGTTTAGCCAGGCAGGAGGGAATGAAGGTTGGCATCTTTAGACCCATCAGCATCTGGCCTTTCCCCGAAGAGCAACTCAATCTACTGGCTGACAAAAAAGTTAAGTTGGTGGTGCCAGAAATGAACTTTGGTCAACTGGTACATGAAATTGAACGGATAGTAAGGGGAAGGTGTCCGGTATATCCTGTAAACCAAGTCAATGGTGAATTAATTAAACCTGATTATATTTTGAATAAAGTCAGGGAGGTGTATTAAAATGTTGCCGGAGATAGAACAATATTTTCGCATAGAAAAACTGCCCCATATGTGGTGCCCGGGCTGCGGCAATGGCATTATTTTGCATTCGTTAATCAATGCCATCTCTGCCCTTGGTTTGAACCAAGACCAGACCACCATAGTATCAGGCATCGGTTGTGCCTCTAGAGCTGCAGGTTATCTTGATTTTGATACTCTGCACACAACCCATGGTCGGGCATTGGCCTTTGCCACTGGTATTAAACTGGCAAAACCTGCATTAAATGTTTTTGTATTAATGGGGGATGGAGATTGCACCGCCATCGGCGGCAATCATTTTATACATGCAGCCCGCCGGAACATTAATCTTACTGCCATTGTATTTAATAATAATATCTATGGTATGACCGGTGGTCAATATTCGCCGATGACACCCCACAACAAAAGGGCAACCACCGCATCCTTTGGCAACATTGATCGCCCCTTTGATTTAGCAGAACTGGCCAAAGGTGCCGGGGCTACTTATGTTGCCCGGGCCACCACCTACCATACCAAATTGTTAACCAACCTAATTATGGAAGGGTATAAAAATAAAGGTTTTTCTGTGGTGGAGGTGATAACCGCTTGCCCCACAGCATATGGCAGATATAATAAATTGGGGTCACCAGCAGATATGCTTAAGGCACAAAGGGAAAACACAGTCAATGTGAAGAGCATGCTAGCCAACGGTGGCACTGTGCCTGCAGGAAAAATACCCATTGGAGAGCTCTACCGGGCTGAGGAGCCGGAATATATAGAAGAATACAGGAAATTGGTAGAGGCGTTACAAATGAAAGGTGGGAAGTGAAATGGAGCAGACCTGGGAAGTGCGTTTAAGTGGTTCCGGAGGTCAAGGGCTAATATTGGCTGGTATAATATTAGCTGAGGCCGGAATCCTAGAGGGGAAAAATGTGGTTCAAACCCAATCCTACGGTCCGGCAGCCCGTGGCGGCGCCAGTAAAGCAGAGGTTATTATTAGTGACCAAGAAATTGACTATCCTAAAGTAGAAACCGCCGATGTTTTATTAGCTCTTAATCAGGAGTCCTGCACCAAATTCATGGGGAGTATAAAAAGTGACGGCTTGGCCATCATCGACTCATCCTTGGTTGAAGATGTTCCTGCCAGCACTTGCCAAATCTACCCCATGCCCATCACAAAACTTGCCCGCGAAGAAATTGGTCGGGAATTGGTGGCCAATATTGTCGCCTTGGGTGCGCTGGTGGGCCTCACCGGCGTAGTGTCTATCCAAACCGTTACTAAAGCAGTAATGGCTAGGGTGCCCAAAGGGACTGAAGAGTTAAACAGTAAAGCATTGCAGTTGGGATTTAGATTAGCCGAAGAAGCCCGCGCGGTTAAAGAGCAGGTTTCAAAAATAGTATAGGTAGAGCTGCTTACTGCGCCTAAAGGCGCAAATTTTTTTAATAATAATTTAATGATTATTATATATATTACAGTGATTATTAATAGTATAATGAAATATAGCACATTTAATAGAATTCTAGCATGATTTGTAAAAAATGATGCTAAAGGAGAGGGTTACCATTGTTATCTTTGTTTCGTTCAACTCCAGATTCTGAAAACCTTAGCAATTGTCATCAGGATTTTTATGCAGCTTTAACGAATTTTTCTTTAGCCCATACTGAATTAATGGCTTTTCAATCAAGGCTGCGAGTACAAGAAGTTGCCAGCCAAGCATCGGATTTAGCTGCCACCAGTGAACAAATGTCTGCCACCGCTGAAGAAGTCACTGCCTCCACAGAAGAAATAAGTGCTAAAATGCAACAATTGAAGGATGATTTTGCCAAAGAGATTAAAACCATAGATCAATTGTCGGAATTGGCAAATGAAGTGGAAAAGATATTAAATAGTATGGTGGAAAATGCCAGCGAACTAAATGATAAAATAAAAAAGATTGATGATATTAGTGAAAATGTATCCGATATCGCTGAACAAACCAATATGCTGTCATTAAACGCAGCAATTGAAGCTGCTCGGGCGGGACAAGCTGGCAGAGGTTTTTCGGTGGTGGCCGAAGAAGTGCGCAATTTATCCAGCCAAACCAAGGATGCTGTGGTGGAGGTTAAAGATATTTCTTATCAAGTTAACGAAAAAGCTGCCAACACCGGGGCAGCAGTATCCAGTGTTAAACATATCTTTGAAAAGTATCTACAAAGTTCTGCGGAAATTGCCGATAACATTAAAGAGGGATCGATACAGGTGGAGCATTCCGCTGAGATGGTTGAAAACATTGCCGATGCTATGCAACAACAGTCAGTGGCGGCGGAAAATCTGGCTCAGGTGGCTACGGGTATGGCAGCGGCCAGTGATTTTGGTGACTCCATTACCAATAATGCCAAGGAATTGTTCAATATTGTCAATCCACACTTAAAATTATCTAATAGCCAACGGATTATCTCAATATTGGCAGCTAGGTTAATTGATCATGCCAATTTTTTGCGCAGTACTATTAAAAAGGCTGGTTCCGGTGAGACCAGCGTAGATCATCACCAATGTGCCTTTGGCAAGTGGTATGATAAAAACAAAGACACATATCATCATTTAAAAGAATTCTCTGCTATAGACGAACCGCACCAAAGGGTACACGTTGCAGCAGCCAAACTTGTCCAACAAAGTTCAGTGGCAAATGCAGAATTATTGGTAACGGCTTCCACCGATATTTTGAGAACCTTTATTAATTTAATAAAAAGGTTGGAGAGTGATAACAAATAACCTAATGCCACAGATTGAATGTGGCATTTTTTATCCCTCTGTTATAACCCAAATATGTTAAAATTAGGGATATGGGGGTGAGCGTTTTGCAAGCCAATGCACAAAAATATTCAAAAGAAATCAAAACTCAGTTGTTTCAAGGGCTAGAGTGTTTGTTTTTGGATGAATGGGGTGGACCGAGAAGTGAGTTGGCCATCAATTATTTGCGCCAAAACGTCATTCCTCAATTGATCAACTGCCTGCTAATCAATCATCGTTATTTAGAAAACAATACCTTTATTGACATTTTAACAAATAAGCTGAATACTGAATTTGCCTATCCGCTCACCTTTGCCGAAGGCTTGGCGCCGGATGTCACCAAGGTGGCAATTAAGATATTGGGCCAACATCAAGATCGTCAATCTCACCCGTGGAAACCATGGGAAGATGTGCTGCGGATGATAACCGTTGGTCATACCATTAAAGACATTGCCGACAAAACCGCTTTTTCGGAGTCGTATATTGAGTCCTTTAGAAAAAGATATGTTAATTTTGCCAATTTGGCTGAAGGATTAAATGCCGATTTTGATTATTATGCCAAATTACCGCAATTAAAAAGTTATGGCAATCAACTGCTGAGATTTATGGTGGATTTTAATTCCCGCTTTAAAGTGTTTAAAAATTATTATGCCCGTCTACAGGCAGAACAGGTTATATTTGACTTTGAGTTGCCGTTAAATGTTGATGAACTATTACAATTTCTGGAGGGTATGTACTACAACGATAAACAATTCAATAGAGAAAAACTAATCAATCAGCTCGCCGCTTCAAAGGAAATGGGCACTGGTTTAAGCGGGTTATTTAGCAATCGCCAGCACTGGCAGATAAAGAATATTATTGATGAGTTGATAGAGAATCATTTGTTGGTACAAATAAACAATGGCGATGGTAAACTCTCTTTGTCTTCTAAAGCAGCCATGTTAATAGTACCCATTATATCGCCCCGCCTAGCCCAAGAAATTCTTGATTTACTAAACTCGCGGGATAGTGATCGCATATCCAGAAGTATAGCACTGGTGATAGGGAAAAACAGCAGCGTGGCGGTGCATGTAATTAAACAATTAACGGCCAGCAAAGACCCAGTGGTAATACTTTTTTTCAAAGCATTACATAGAAGAGTAAGCAAGCCGGTGCTTTTGGAGATTATATCAGCCTGTGCAGAGTTTGGCGGCAATGATGTGGTGGGTTTAATTACCAAGGCGTTACAACACCGTGACAGTATTGTAAGAGTTAAAGCTTGTCAAGCCATAGAAAAATTAGCTGATAAAGCATATTATTTTTACCTGATTGCTGCTTTGCATGATGACGTGCCCATTGTCAGGGAACATGTGGTGAAGGCATTAGCTGCATTAAATATGCCGTCGGCAATTCGCCATTTAGAAGAAATGCTTATTGCAGAGGAGAACATTACTGTACGCAGGTTAATCAAAGAAACCATCGCAAAATTTAAATAACTGTTGGCACAGATAACTGCCAACACTTGACTAGCAATTTTGTGAAATGAGATAATATAAAGAATTAAAATAAAAATATTACATAGGTGGTGCACTCAATTATGATAAATAAGGATTTGGTAATCATTGGTGGTGGTCCCGCGGGTTTAACTGCTGGTTTGTATGCAGCCCGGGCAGCCTTGGACACAGTGTTGATAGAAAGGGGGATGCCCGGTGGTCAGGCGGCTCAAACCGAACGAATTGAAAATTATTCAGGTTTTCCAGCAGGGATAGATGGTCCTGAGTTAGCAATGAAAATGGCTGAACAAGCACAACATTTTGGTTGTGAAATTGTTTACTCTGATGTTGAAAAGTTAGAACCACTGCAAGGGGGTTTTAAAATTACATATGGCGGCAATGAGATTTTAGCCAAAGCAGTGATTGTGGCCAGTGGAGCTAAACCAAAGTTTTTAGGCGTCAAAGGCGAAAGTGAATTTCATGGTCGAGGGGTATCCTATTGTGCCACCTGCGACGGAGCTTTTTTCCGTGATCGGGTGTTGGCAGTTGTTGGCGGCGGAGATGCTGCTGTGGAAGAGGCGATGTTTTTAACTAAATTTGCAGCTAAAGTTTATATAATACACCGACGTGGAGAATTGAGGGCCACTAAAATACTGCAGCAACGCGCCCTTAACAATCCCAAAATTGAGTTTGTTTGGCATTCGGTGGTGGAATCAGTATTGGGCGAACAAACGGTGAAGGGAGTGTTGATTAAAGATGTCCGCACCGATGAAAAGAAGGAACTGCCGGTGGATGGAGTGTTCGTGTATGTGGGTACCCAAGCTAATTCCGACTTGGTAAAGGATTTGGTGGAAACAGATAACAACGGTTACGTTATTGCTGGAGAAGATACCAGCACTGCTATACCAGGGCTTTATGTGGCTGGAGATTTGCGCAAAAAACAATTGCGCCAAGTTATTACCGCTGCCGCCGATGGCGCAGTGGCAGCTACCCAAGTTGAAAAGTATCTCGCATCCATGGAAGAGTAGTACAAAAAAATCGTGCTGTGTCTATTGATACAGCACGATAAGGGAGAGGAGATTGAGATTGTTATAAAACATTAGTACTATTATAACCATTGGCGCTAAAACTTACACTAAAATATTAAGAGAATATCAGATAGGCACTCAGCAGAAGTAACCATGTATGGTAACTTCTGCTTTAATTTTGCTCAGAAAAGAGGGATTAGTTCAAAAATATAGAATAATGAGAAAAATACAATAAGAAGGGGCGTATTTATGAAACTATTTGAGCACATGGGCAAAGAATTATTTCGTAAATATAACATCCCGGTACCGGAAGGAAAGGTCTTTGATAACCTCGATCATTTAGAAGAATATGTTGCCAACCTCGGTGCAGTAATAATAAAATCTCAGGTGCTTTCTGGGGGACGGGGTAAAGCCGGTGGCATTAGATTTGCAAAAAACCCATTAGATGCTAAATCAGCCGCTGAAGAGTTATTGCAAACAATTGTTAAAGGCTATCCAGTAAAAGCAGTTCTGGTGGAAAAAAGGTTGGATATTGATCAAGAAATATATTTGGCAATCACAGTGGACGGATCAGCAAAAAAACCTGTAATTATTGCCTCGGCCAGCGGTGGTATGGACATAGAAGAGGTGGCAGAAGATCAAATTATAAAAAAATATGTGGATGTTCACATTGGCATCCAACCCTATGTTGGCAGAGAAATAGCCCGCAGACTGGGTCTGCAGGGCAATTATCTTAAACAGTTTGCCAGCTTGTTAGTTAACATGTATCAACTGTTTAGAAGTTATGATTGTGAACTGGTGGAAATTAATCCCTTGGTAATTTGCCATGATCAATTGATTGCTGCTGACGCCAAAGTGACAGTGGATGATGAAGCGGTGTTTCGTTATCAACCTGGTATGCCCATGGTGGATGAGCGCAGTGAACGGGAGAAAAAAGCACACCAACTGGGCATTTCCTATGTTGAATTGGATGGGGATATTGCTGTAATGGCCAATGGTGCTGGTATTACCATGGCGACACTGGATATTTTACACCATTATGGTGGTAAACCACGGAACTTCATGGATGCTGGCGGTGGCGCCAGTACTGAGACCACCGCTAAGGCATTGGAGATTTTACTATCAACCAAGCCAAAAGCGATATTAGCCAATATTTTTGGTGGCATTACCCGCTGCAATGATGTGGCCAATGCCTTTAAACAAGTAAGCGAACAACTGGGAATTCCAGTTCCGCTGGTAATACGATTGGTGGGTACCAATGAACAGGCCGGCCTAGATATTCTTAAGCAACAGGGAATAGCCAGTTTCCGCACGGTACATGAAGCAGTTGCTAAAGTGGTGGAATTGGCTGCTGCCGGTGAGGAGGAACTAACAAATGGCAATAATAATCAATAAAGATACTAAAGTTTTGGTGCAAGGAATAACTGGACGCCAAGGCAGTTTTCATACCGAGCAAATGATTCACTATGGTACCCAAATAGTGGCCGGGGTGACGCCGGGAAAATATGGACAGAGTGTTAATGGTGTTCCGGTTTACGACACAGTGACGGCGGCCGTGGAACGTCATGATGTAGATGCTACAATAATTTTCATTCCCGCACCGGGAGTTAAAGATGCTGCTTTAGAGGCAATGGATGTCGGGCTTAAAACCATGGTGATTATTACAGAGCATGTGCCGTTGCACGATGAGTTGGACATAATGGCCCAGGCTGAAAAAAAACAGGTAACCATTATTGGCCCTAATACCTTCGGCATTATTTCCCCTGGGCAATCTAAAATGGGAATTATGCCCAACAGTATTTACCAACCGGGGCCGGTGGGAGTCGTTGCCCGCAGTGGTACATTAAGTTATGAGATTGCGTTCGGCTTGACCAATGCTGGTTTGGGACAATCAACGGTAATCGGACTAGGTGGAGATCGGGTAGTTGGATTATCCTTTACTGATGTTTTAAAGATGATGGAGCAGGACCGAGGGACTAAAGCAGTGGTTCTAGTGGGGGAAATTGGCGGTAATGCAGAGGAGGAAGCGGCAAAGTATATTGCCACTATGACAAAGCCAGTGGTGGCCTTCATTGCCGGCCACAGTGCACCGCCAGGAAAGCGCATGGGGCACGCCGGAGCAATCATTGAACGGGGGCATGGCACCTTTGAAAACAAAGTGCAAGCATTGACCGCTGCTGGCGCCAAAGTAGCTAATCTTCCTTGGGAAGTACCTGAGTTGCTGCAAAAGATGTTATAATAACAACTGTCAGTGAATAGAACAGGTAATAAGGAGGAGTATGATGGAATTAGTATTTATAATAGTGGGGTTACTGTTTGCTTTAACTTTGGCTTATAAATTAATTAAGGGTGCCGTTGGTTTAGTTATCAGATTAGCCATTATTGGCACGGGGCTGTGGGCCTTGTATCACTTTAAACCTGACATATTTGGTTAATTAGAAGAGAGTTTCAGAATGCCATTTTTGGGCTTTCGGAAACTCTTGTTACTTTGTTCTTTAAACTGGACTAATAAATAAATGATAGGTTGGGGTATGTGATGAAAGAAAACAAAGAACTGCAAAAATATGCACTACTAGCTGCTATGATGGCATCATTTTTAACGCCTTTCATGGGTAGCGCAGTTAACTTGGCTATTCCGGCCATTGGAGAAGAATTTGGCAGTGGCACCATGATGTTAAGCTGGGTAGTAACCAGCTATATTTTATTATCAGCGGCTTTTTTAGTGCCCTTTGGTAGACTAGCCGATATTGTTGGTCGCAAAAAGATATTTATGTTAGGCATTGCTTTATTCAGCCTATCAGCAATATTGTGTGGACTGGCTTGGTCAGTTAACATATTGATTTTATTTCGAGTAATGCAAGGTGTTGGCAGTTCAATGATCTTTGGTACCGGCATGGCAATTCTCACGTCTGTGTATCCACCCCAAGAGCGCGGGAAAATATTGGGTATGAACGTCGCAATTGTTTATGTTGGCCTGTCATTAGGTCCGGTACTTGGCGGAGCTTTGGTTCACAATCTTGGTTGGCACTCAATTTTTTATTTTAGTGCTGCCGTCAGCCTTGTGGCCTTAATAATTACAGTGGCTAAACTAAAGGGCGAATGGGCTGGCGCCAAGGGAGAAAACTATGATCTAATGGGGGCAGTGTTATATTCACTGGGGTTAGTGGTTTTCATGTACGGAATATCAACCTTTAACACAGTATACTGGGCTAAATACGCCACTGTTTTCGGGTTGGTTATACTGGTGATCTTTGTTAAATACGAAATGTATGTGCAACACCCAGTTTTAAAATTGAGTTTGTTTAGCAAAAATATTGCCTTTGCCTTTTCTAATTTAGCAGCACTAATTAATTACAGTGCCACCTTTGCAGTGGGTTTCTTACTGTCACTTTATTTACAGTTGGTGGTGGGCTATAACTCGCAAATATCAGGTTTTATTTTGCTTTCACAACCAATTATTATGGCGGTTTTATCACCCTTTGCCGGCAAATTATCTGACCGCATTGAACCGAGAATTGTGGCCTCCTGGGGCATGGCTTTATCAACGTTGGGCTTATTTGTGCTTTGCTTTATCAATGTGAATATGCCATTATGGTTGTTGGTTTTAAACCTAATGCTTTTAGGCACTGGGTTTGCACTATTTTCTTCACCGAACAACAACGCCGTTATGGGTTCAGTGGAAAAGAAATTTTATGGTGTAGCTTCGTCGACTTTGGGTACCATGAGGTTAGTGGGTCAAGCTGTCAGTATGGCCATAGTGACCATGATACTATCATTTATTGTGGGTAATGTAGAGGTAAGTGCTGCTAATCCGGAGTTGTTGGTTAAAGCCACAAGACTATCCTTCGTTATCTTCACTGTGATTTGCTTTGCCGGTATATTTGCCTCTCTGGCCAGGGGCAATGTCAATAATTTGGCTAAACCGCACTAGCTTGTTAACCACTGGACCGCCATGGCGAATTAGATATGCTCCCTGTCAAGTGGGCAATGGAATAGTAAAAACCTTTGACACCAACTAACTACTATGGTTGGTGTCATTTTTATATACTGAATTGTAAAATTATCGCTGCAAAATTGCTAAGTTGATAAAAATTTAATAATATATAGAAGTATGTTAATTTTAGGAGGTCTTATGTGTGATCAACAGGTTTACCGAGCTGTTTCCCCTTTGGGCAATTTTGCTCTCCATTTTTGCTTACTTATTTCCACAAGTGTTTTTGCCCTTTGATAATACCATCACGCCACTACTGGGCTTAGTGATGTTTGGCATGGGCATAACTTTAACCATAGAAAATTTTCAATATGTGATTAAGAAACCAAAGGCCATTATAATTGGCACTATCTTGCAGTTTTTGTTGATGCCACTTTTGGCTTGGTTAATAGCGGGTTTTATGCATTTGCCTACCGAAATTGCCATTGGTTTAATACTGGTGGGGTGCTGTCCAGGCGGTACTGCTTCCAATGTTATTTGTTATTTGGCCCGCGGTGATTTAGCTTTGTCAATCACTTTGACATCAATTAGTACTTTACTGGCCACAATTATGACCCCGTTTTTGGCATGGCTTTACATTGGACAAACAATATCGGTACCGGTGGGGGCGATGTTGCTTGATATTGTAAAAATAGTAATCGTTCCAGTAATCATCGGTTTAACAATCAATAGTTTGGTGGGACAGTCTTTGGACAAGGTTAAAAAATTTTTCCCACTGCTTTCAATGATGGCTATTATTGTGATCATAGCCATTATTGTGGCTGTCAATAAAGATAATATCACCAACACTGGCGTGTTGGTGATGGTGGCGGTGATTATTCATAACCTTTTGGGATTAACAGCAGGCTACGGGCTTGCTAAATTATTGGCGTTGCGTGAACAGGATGCCCGGACAATTGCCATTGAAGTGGGGATGCAAAATTCCGGTTTGGGGGTGGCTCTGGCCATTAAATATTTTTATAGCGCTGCTGCGTTGCCGGGGGCGATATTTAGTATCTGGCATAATATTTCCGGATCCTTATTGGCAGCATATTTTTCAAAAAATAATAAAGAGGCTGTTGCAAAAAGCAAATAAGAGGCAACCTTTGTTCGTTCTCAGCCGGTGCCGGGTTTTTCAATTAACCTTTTATCTAACAAGCAAAGCAAAAGACACCTGGGTTTCGTTTTGTTTAATATTCAATAAAAAAGGGCTGTTGCAATGTTTTGCAACAGCCCTTTATAAATATAACTGATGTGGTTAGACATTGAATCTGAAGTGCATGATGTCGCCATCTTTGACCACATACTCTTTTCCTTCCAGGCGCAGCTTGCCGTTCTCTCTCACTTGGGCCATCGAGCCAGCGGCCATTAAATCCTCGTAGGCAACAACTTCTGCTCTAATAAAACCCCGTTCAAAGTCAGTGTGAATTACACCGGCTGCTTGGGGAGCTTTGGTACCCTTAGTAATGGTCCACGCCCTAACCTCCTGTACTCCCGCTGTAAAATAAGTAATTAGACCCAGCAGGCTGTAAGAGGCTTTGATTAACTTATCTAGACCGGATTCTTTTAAACCCAGTTCCTCCAAGAATAGCAGCTTTTCTTCCCCCTCTAACTCTACGATTTCTGATTCTAGTTTTGCTGAAACAGGAACCACAGTGGCACCCTCTTGGGAGGCATATTCTTTAACCCTTTGGACGTAGATATTATCATCAATGCCAGCAATATCATCTTCGCCAACATTAGTAACATAAATGACTGGCTTAATAGTTAACAGATGGAAATGTTTTAGCACTTGCCATTCTTCATCGCTATATTCAAGACTTCTGGCAGCTTTGCCATGGTTAAAGGCTTCGTCCTTTAACCTTTGAATTAAATCGTATTCAAACTTAGCATCCTTATCCCGGGATTTCAGCTTATTGGCTAAACGTTCTTGGCGGCGTTCCATGCTTTCCATGTCAGCCAACACCAGTTCCAAGTTGATTACTTCAATATCCCTGATTGGGTCAACGCCACCGGAAACGTGGGTGATATTATCATCGTCAAAGCAGCGCACAACATGGGCGATGGCATCCACCTCTCTAATATGGGATAAAAACTTATTGCCTAGGCCTTCGCCGCGACTGGCTCCTTCCACTAAGCCGGCGATGTCTACAAATTCAAAGGTGGTGGGTATAGTCTTTTTGGGTACAACCAATTCTGTGAGCTTGTCCAGTCGTTCGTCTGGCACCGTTACCACACCAACATTAGGGTCGATGGTGCAAAAGGGATAGTTGGCGGATTCCGCGCCAGCTTGGGTGATGGCATTAAAAAGAGTTGATTTACCAACATTAGGCAAACCAACAATGCCGCATTTTAAAGGCATCTATAGTCACTCCCTGTGTAAATTAACATTGCATACGTATTAAAGTATAGTGTTTAAAATACTAATTTGCAAGTGTTAGCTGCAGGATTATGGGTAATAATGGCAAATAGATATAATTTAACAAGAACATCAAAGGAGTGATTGTGGATGCAAATAACCTTTTTAGGTCATGCAGGTTTTCTACTGGAAAATGCAGGGATTAAAGTGGTGGTTGATCCTTTTATCACAGGCAATCCTCGGGCTAAGGTTAACGTAGGGGATTTAAAGGTTGATTATGTATTGATAACCCATGGTCATAATGACCACTTAGGAGATGCCATTCAAATAGCCAAGCAGTCGGAGGCGGTGGTAATAAGCGTTTTTGAAATTGCCAACTACTGTGCCCGTAATGGTTGCTGCGCTCATCAAATGCACATTGGCGGTAGCCACGATTTTGGCAATCTAAGAGTAAAATTAACCCAGGCGCTACACGGCAGTTCGCTGGGGGGCAATGATGGTCCCGCAGAGTATTTGGGTAATCCTTGCGGGTTTATAATCTCGCTGGGTGGCAAGACCGTTTATCATGCTGGTGATACCGGTTTATTTGGCGACATGAATCTGATCGGCAGTTTACATAAAATTGATGTGGCCCTATTACCCATTGGCGATAACTTCACCATGGGTATCGAAGACGCAGTGGTGGCGGTGAAGATGTTGAAACCCCGTGTTGCCATACCAATGCATTATAATACTTTTCCTTTAATTAACCAAAATCCAGAAACGTTTAAAAATCAAGTGGAGCAAAGTACCAGCACCAAAGTAACGCTATTGGAACCCAGTCAAACCTTAGATATCTAACAAAAAGAAATAGGGCCAACCCTATTTCTTTTGACTGTCAATATACTTGACGGCATTTAAGGCAGCCACTTGACCTTCGCCAGCTGCTTTATTGATTTGATGGGGCAGTCCGGTGTTATCCCCAGCGGCATATATTCCTGGAATACTGGTGGTCAAGTCACGATTGACTTTGATGGCGCCGTTTTCAATTTCAATACCGGGGATTAACTGATCTGGAAGCACTGCATCTCGAATAACAAAAACGCCCGCCACCTCCAGTAAGCTGTTGTCATCCAGTTTGACCCCTGACACAAACATATCCCCTTCTATGGATAAGGGTTTGCTATCTTTAATAACTTCAATATTATCTTTTAGGTGATAGTTTTGTTCAAATTTATTTTTAAATAGCGGGAAAAAGATTACCCTTTCACAAAGGGTGGACAAATAATTAGCTTCTTCAATTGCTTCTTCGCTGTACCCCAGTACCGCCACTATGCGGTTTTTATATAGACCGCCATCGCAGGTGGCACAATAACTTACCCCGAGACCTAATTTTTCTTGTTCTCCGGGTAATAACCTAGCGACGCTTACCCCAGTGGCTAAAATCACCGCTTTGGCGTTAAAAACTTTATCCTTAGCTTGTATGACAAATCCTTCATGTTGGGGGACAACCATTGTTACGCGATTGTTAAGAATCTCAATCCCCATGGCGGCCACATGTTCCATAAACCTTTGACGCAGTTCTTCGCCGCTGATGCTATGAAAGCCAAGATAATTATCGATGTGGGGGGCTTTATGTAGTTTAGGACTACAAAAGCCCGAACCTAATAGGGCTAATGATTTGCCACGGATTTTAGCATTGATTGCCGCCGCTAACCCTGCAGGGCCACAACCAATAATGGCAATGTCTACGCTAATGGTTTCGCTCACCGGTACACCTCCATATTAAGTGGCATGCATATAGTATGGAAGAATAGGTATCATTATATGACCATCAAGCAAAAATTTTATAAAATCCTTAGGCCTACCTTAATGGAACAATTGAGTGGTTGAGGCTAGGCACAGGTTGGCTTTTTACATAAGAGATGGTAATTATGACAGATATATTAGCATCTAAGGGGGTCAGCCTATTCTGCTTAACGACTTCTTCTGCAAATTGCTCCACGGTAAAGCAGGGTGGCAGTGGAAAATCAATATAGATCACTTTCACCTTATTTGCTAATTTTGTAACAATATTATTAATAATTAAAGGCAAATTCTTTACCAACATCGACCCATTTTCTAATACTGGTGCCACGGTGGCCACCGCTGTTTGCTGGTGTTTATCCAACAATGTTAAATCTGGTTGTGATATATCCGATGGCAAAATGAAATTCACCTTTTTTCGATGGTAATGGGCGGCTATATACATTTGATAACAGACGTGGCTGTATTGTTCAACATTTCCTTTAAGTAACGTTATTTGGTGGCCAATGTCTTTGTAATCTCGCAATAGCTTGAGATCATCCCCCAGTTGTAGCAATCTGACCGTGGATTCCGACAACTTTAAATTGTCAGTAAGTTGAAAGGCGGCCAACTCATCTTTAGCCTTTAACCAACTAACCGCCAGCGGGGGGACATTTTGAGGCAATCGGCCGAAATTATCCCGCATACCGTGTACCCAATTTTCCATCCAATCATGTCCTGCAATTTTTTCAATAAAGTCCAAAAGGCCTATAATATCAAGCTCATTACTATTATTTTTACTCAGTTTAATCACCTACCTATACACATAATACCACAAATGTATCAGATGTTCTTTTTAACTATGCATTTATGGGATAAAATGTAATTATATTATTAAAGAAAGTGGAGTTTTCCATGTACAGGAAGGATTTAGAAAATAAAATAGCACTATTGAACGACATATTATTGCAATACCACAATACCTTGGTGGCCTATTCTGGAGGCACTGATAGTGTGTTGCTGCTGGCGGCTGCTCGTAAGGCTTTGGGAACTCGAAAAGTGTTGGCAGTGACTACAGTTTCCGAAACCTACACAGAGCAGGAATTGCTACGGGCGCAACAAATCGCCAGACTACTTGGTGTTAGACATTTAATTAAACATAGTAATGAGCTAAATATTGCTGCTTTTAAAGAAAATAATATTGATCGTTGTTATTACTGTAAACAACATCGATTGGGGTTATTGAAAGAAATGGCGGCACAGAGAAACATGGTGGTCATTGAAGGATCAAATACCGATGATGCCAAAGATTATCGACCGGGTATGCGGGCGATCAAAGAACTGGGCATAGAGAGTCCTTTGCGACAAGCAAATTTATGCAAACAAGAAATTAGAACCATTTCCAAAAAATGGAGCTTACCAACTTGGAACACTCCCGCCCAATCCTGTTTGGCCACTAGAATTGAATTTGGTATTGCTATTACCGTTGAGCGCATACGACGCATTGAAAAAGCTGAAAGAATGTTGATTGCCGCTGGCTTACAGAATGTGCGGTTGAGGGACCATGGCGATATTGCCAGAATCGAAGTAAACCCTGACCAGTTGACGGTGGTACTTGATAATAAAACAGCAATCACTATGGAGTTAAAACAATTAGGCTTCAAATATGTAACACTTGATTTGGATGGTTATGTGAGGGGCAGTATGAATAGAGTTATCAGACAGGGTGGTGACCATGAGCAAAGCACAACTTAGAGATGTTCTATTAAAGGTTAAACAGGGAGAACTGGATGTGGAACAGGCATTGGCAAGCTTACAACATTATCCTTACCAAGAGTTGTACTTTGCCAAGGTGGATCATCACCGTGAACTGCGTTGCGGTTTCCCGGAAGTAATCTACTGTGCCGGCAAAACTGCTGAGCAGGTAAAGGAAATATTTGTAAATCTAGCCACTAAGGGCAATAACGTTTTAGCAACTAGAGCAACAAGAGAAATGTATATAATGATTAAAAATATAATTCCCACCGTACAGTACTTTGATTTACCCAAGATTATTACTCTCCGGCAGAAAACAGTATCAAAGGTGGGAAATATTCTGGTGATGTGTGCTGGAACTTCTGACTTGCCGGTGGCGGAGGAGGCAGCAATTACAGCCGAGGTTTTGGGCAATAACGTAGATAGGCTCTATGATGTTGGGGTGGCAGGTTTACATCGCCTGCTAAATAACTTAGACCAGATAAAGCAAGCTAAAGTGTTGGTGGTGGTGGCCGGTATGGAGGGTGCCCTGCCCAGCGTGGTGGGGGGGTTGGTGGAAAAACCCATTATTGCGGTGCCCACCAGTGTTGGTTATGGTGCTAATTTTAGCGGCTTAGCTGCCCTTTTAGGTATGTTAAACAGTTGTGCCGCCGGTGTCACTGTGGTAAACATAGATAATGGATTTGGCGGTGGTTACGCGGCATCATTAATAAATAAGTTGGGAGAGATTTGACGATGAAAGTGGCCTATTTAGATTGCTTTGCTGGAATAGCTGGTGACATGATCATCGGTGCGTTATTAGATGCAGGTTTATCCCTTGAGTTGTTACAAGGGGAGTTGAAAAAATTAAACTTAGCCGGTTGGCAACTTAAAGTGGAAAAAGTTAAAAAGAATGGTATCAGTGGTACTAAATTTGCTGTTCAGGCAAAGGAACAGCACCATCACAATCACGGTAATAACCACAACCACCGGCACAGAAACCTTCATGACATTCAGCAAATTATTAACGATAGCAATCTGGATCAGGATATTAAAAATACCGCTTTAGATATATTTAGTCGTCTGGCCCAAGCTGAAGCTAAAGTGCACGGTACCACCGTCGAGGAGGTGCATTTTCACGAAGTGGGAGCAATGGATGCCATCATCGACATTGTCGGTGCTGCTGTGGGTTTTCACTTGCTTGGCATTGAGCAGGTAATGGCCTCTTCACTGACCACCGGTAGTGGATTTGTTCAATGTTCCCATGGGACTATTCCCATTCCCGCACCGGCAACGGCAGAGCTACTAAAGGGTGTGCCCTGCCAACATGGGGATATAAATCAAGAATTGGTTACACCAACGGGGGCGGCAATAATAACCTCAATTTGTCATTGTTTTGGACCAATGCCTGAAATGATTAGTGAAACAGTGGGATATGGTGCCGGGGACGGTGATTTATCAATTCCTAACTTGTTGCGAATACATATTGGAGAAATAAAAAAAAACCGCTAACAGACGGAACGATATCTGTGATTGAGACCAATATCGATGATATGAACCCCGAATTGTACCCAGTTGTAATCAATAAACTTCTTGAGTTAGGTGCTTTAGATGTAACTATCACCCCTGCTTTGATGAAAAAGGGTAGGCCCGGTTGTATCTTGCAGCTATTAAGTCCAGCAGAATTAGAGCATCAATTGGGACAAGTGATATTTGAAGAAACCAGCGCCATTGGCTACCGCATATATCCTGCTCGGCGCCAAGTGTTGAAGCGTGTCGTTATTCAAGTGGAGACTTGTTTTGGTAACGTTGCGGTAAAAATAGCTCATCAGGCTAGTCGCATCATGAATATAGCACCGGAGTATGAGGATTGTATTAAACTGGCCCAAAAAAATAACATCGCTGTAAAAGCAGTTTATAATATGGCTATTAAAGAAGCATACCGTTTTATTAAGCAGGATTTAATTTAAAAACATAGAATTTTATTAAATATACTGATATTGACTAATGAGCTAGAAAAACGAGTCAAGAAAAAACAGCAAAATGATGAACAAAATAGTAATGACCAACAACAACTGGTTAATAGTAAATAGTAGGTGTATAAATTGCATGGTACTTATGTCAGCCTTGACTTGGAAACCACCGGTGTAAATCATCAGGTGGACAAGATTATAGAAGTGGGATTAGTGAAGCTAGTTGATGGTGAAGTTAAAGATTGCTATCATACCCTTGTTAATCCCGGGGTTAAACTGCCGGTAAAAATTAAACGTTTAACTGGTTTAAACGATGAGAATTTGAGCGATAAGCCAATTATTAATGAAATTTTACCCGATATCATAGATTTTATTGGTGATTTCCCCCTCATTGGTCATAATGTGATGTTTGACAGAGATTTTTTAGCAACAGCCTTAGGAAGCACCACCACCAACCCCATCCCAAATCAACTGTATGATACGTTGGATTTAGCCAAATTTGTATTGCCTGATGCACCTAATCATCGGCTGACAACGTTATGTAAAGTTTGTAATATTGATTTGAGTCAACAGCACCGAGCATATGCTGATGCCCTAGGTGCTGCATTACTGGCTGTGGAATTATTGCGGCGATTATCAGTTTTTGAACTACCTTTGTTGCGGGATTTAATTACATTGTTAGAAGTAAATGGCTCGCCTTGGTGTGGGGTAATTGAGGATATGGCCAAGCATGCTGCTAAGGAAATAGCCAATCGCAAAATTAGTAGCATTTCAGGCCTAAAACCAATTATGGATGAATTTTCTGTCGGGCTATTTGAAGAAGAAGAGGATGAAAGAGATGTTTTGCCATTAAATGAAGATGACGTTGTCAACTGCTTGGGGGATAACGGTTTATTAAGCCGGACCATAGAACGCTACGAATACCGCCCCCAACAAATTGCCATGGCAAAATCTGTCACCCAATCTTTAAATGACGATATTTACATGCTGGCCGAAGCAGGTACCGGTACAGGTAAAAGTATGGCTTACTTGGTGCCAGCAGTTTTATGGGCCCAAAAAAATAATCGCCGGGTGGTTATTTCTACCCATACCATCAACCTACAAGAGCAGTTGTGGAACAAAGATATCCCTTTACTCCAATCTCTTCCAGATTTTAATTTTAAAGCAGCTTTAGTGAAGGGGCGCAGTAATTACATCTGTTTGCGCCGCTGGTATGCAGAATTATCTTCCCCTAATTTAAAGGTTCGCGATGCCGGATTTTATGCTCGAATTTTAGTTTGGTTGACAACAACCGAAACTGGAGACCGCACTGAACTGAATATTAACTGGCAGGAAGTTGATTTATGGAACAATATCTGCGCGGAAAGTGACGGCTGCTTAGGTAAAAGATGCGGATTTTTTCACCGCACCTGTTTTGTAAGTCGAATGAAAAAGCGAGCGGAAAATGCTAATATTATCATTGCCAATCATTCCTTGGTTTGTGCAGATATTAAAGCTGACAACAGGGTGTTGCCTCCTTACAAAGTATTAATTTTTGATGAAGCTCACCACTTAGAAAGTACCGCCACCGATCACTTGGGAACAATTGTGACTAAGGTGGGCATAACCCGTTGGTTGGGGTTGGTTAATAAAACCACCGCCAGGTTAAATAATATGCCTGCGCCCGGAAACCATGAGCAATGGGTTGATAGACTTAATAAGCTTAAAGAGCTACAATTTCAAGTTAAAGAGGCCACTGAGGTTTTTTTTGAGCTGATGGCCGAATTGTTGGTAAATAGTTCGGAAGCAAATGACATCAGATATACTTTAAGATTAAAGCCTGGTTTTGATTTAACCAATTACAAGATAGATATTGAAAATTTGGTGCAACGCATAAAGACATTGTCCGCAGCAATGATGCAAGTGGCAGAAGATATGGAGGGACATCTGCTAGTTGAAGAAAATGAGACATCTAAAGAAATCGCTTTGTTAGCCGAAAACGGTTTTTCGCTGGCCACCGACATAGAATTCACATGTGACTGTAGCAATAATGATAATGTTTATTGGCTTGATGGTTATCTGGCTAACTCAGGCCAAGTATATATATCGTTACACGCAGCCCCTGTTGAAGTGGGAACTTTATTGCATAGTTTGCTTTATGTATATAAAGATACCATTATATTTGCTTCAGCAACCCTAACGGTTGACGGAAGCTTTAACCACTTTATTGAGCGCAATGGGCTTAACCTAGTGGATCCGGAAAGATTAGTGGAAATTAAAGTTGATTCACCTTTTCAATATGATGACCAAAGCCTCCTTTATATTATTGATAACTTTCCTGACCAAAGGTCTATACCAGAGCCCCAATATTTAAATTTATTAGCGGAAACCATTGGTGACTTAGCCACCTTGGTGGGTGGTAGGACGTTAGTTCTTTTCACTGCGCACAAAATCCTTAAAAAGGTGTATTATCAGCTTAAACCATCAATGGAAGAACAAGATATTCTGTTATTGGGCCACGATATAGATGGCAGTAGAACTAGACTGGTGGAAGAGTTTAAACAAAATAATAAAGCGGTACTCTTTGGGGCTTCAAGCTTTTGGGAGGGTTTAGATATCCCCGGGGAATCATTATCCTGTGTTATCTTGGTAAAATTACCATTTTGGCCACCAAACGCGCCCTTGGTGGCAGCCAGAACCGAGGCACTGTATAAAAATAACAAGGATGGATTTTACCATTTTAGCTTACCCGAGGCAATAATCAAATTTAAACAGGGGTTTGGTCGGCTAATTCGCACCAAATATGATCGGGGAGCAGTAATAGTTTTAGACAGAAGAATTGTGGACAAAAAGTATGGTCGCAAATTTTTAAATTCTCTGCCCATTAGCACCTATATGCGCGGCGATAAACAACTAATGTTGAGTAAAGTAAAAAATATAATCAATGATCAGTGAAACCGAAACTGGTAGTAACGTGGATGTTATGGTAAACTATGTAGGTTACAATCTATAAGGAGGACTATTAAATCGTAATGAAGAGACATGTATATCCAATTGCTCAGGATGGTTGGCTTTATTTGGCAATACTGGCAGTGATAACAGTGTTGGCTTATTTGTTTCAGCCACTGGTGGCAATAGTTCCTGGTATTTTATTAATATTTGTAGCCTTTTTCTTTCGCAATCCCAATCGCGTTATTCCATCAGAAGAAGATCTGATTATTTCACCGGCTGATGGTACCATAATGACAATAGACGAGGTGCTAGAAAATGATTACATTAAAGGTAAAGCGCTAAGAGTCAGTATTTTTTTATCGGTTTTTAATGTGCACATTAACCGCTCACCGGTGGTGGGTGAAGTGGAATACCGGTCCTATAGACCGGGTAAATTCCTACCAGCTTTTAAAAGCCATGCCTCAGAAATAAACGAAAAAAGTTTTATTGGTATTAAGACCGGCAAATGGCGGGTTATGGTTACTCAGGTTACCGGCTTTATCGCCCGGCGCATCGTTTGTTGGGTAGATGTGGGAGATCAGTTAGAGCGGGGAGAAAGATTTGGACTAATTAAGTTTGGTTCCTGTACCGAGTTGTTTTTGCCTTTGCAAACTGAGCTTAGGGTTAAAGCGGGTGACAAGGTGCGCGGAGGTGAAACAATTATAGGGAGGCTCCCAAATGAAAGGTAAACATATACCAAACATTTTAACAACGATAAATCTTGTGGCCGGAGTAATGTCTCTGGTACTAATTATGGCTGAAAGTTACAATTGGGCAGCGGCCATGGTGTTGTTTGCCACCATTATGGATAGTATGGATGGTAGAGTGGCGAGGCGTCTTCAAGTGGCATCTGACTTTGGTAAAGAGTTGGATTCCCTGTCTGATTTAGTGAGCTTTGGGGTGGCGCCAGCTATTTTGGCCTATGCCACTGTTTTGGTGGATTTTGGCATTCCTGGCTTAGCAGCGGCGGTAGTTTTTGTGATCTGTGGAGCTTTGAGGTTAGCTCGTTTCAATTCAGAAATCTTCACTGGTAAATTTCAAGGGGTGCCGATTACAGTGGCCGGAGGTTTATTGGCTTTGGTGCTGCTGGTGTCTAAAAATTTAAACGGCGGTATTATCCTGGTAATGGTGTTGCTGTTGGCCTGGCTGATGGTAAGTAAAATATCGGTGCCAAAATTTTAATTGCGCATGCACATTCAGCACCTTTCAACATAAAATAAACAGTAAGTATTTTATTTGAAGGGGTGAAAAGCATTGCGGGTTTATTACATCAAATTGCCAGGCTTTTTGCGGTCGATATTGGCTAAGTTTATTAAATAAGTACTAGCATTAGGTAGGCCTTCGGTCCTACCTATTTTTTTTCGACAAATTAATTGCCAATAATAGGAAGGGGATTATCTTATTATTGTGGAATTTCTTGAATCAAACCACTATTTGGGGGTAAAGGATTTTGATAAGGGTACACAAATTATTCTTTTATATATTAAATGTGGTGACGGTAGTCGCTATTTACATTACCACAAAGACAATCCTATGGTTTATGGGCTTTAGAACTGACGAGGCAGTTTTTTATTTGGAAATCATCATTTTAGTTAGTGTACTTTTTGTTGTGTTATTTGTGTTGCAAAGTATTGCATACCGAAGAATAAAGCTAATTTATCAGGGTTTAAGTAAGCTCAACGATAATCCCAGTTATCGTTTTAATAAATTACCAGGTTTATGGGGTGAAGTAACTGATGGAATAAATAAACTTGTGGATAAAGTGGCAGACACAAAAAATTTAATAGATGAAGTGCTAAGCAATTTACCAGTGGCAGTTTTGGTATTCGATGGTGAAGGTAACATTGTAATGTGTAATCCCACTGCCCGGTGCCTTTTTCAATGTCAAAGGTGCGACAATAATAGGCACAGTCAACAAAAAAAATGCCCCTATAAATTGCTGGAGTGGACGATAACCACTGGCAAACCTATCCGAAATTATGATTACTACCTTGATTTGTCAGATGGTGAAAAAAAACACTTAATAATTAATACTGAGATTCTTTATGATACCAATGAAAGCTGTGTCAACGTGCTGCTCACCGCCACCGATATTACCACCAGACAACAGATGTGGGATCAAATTCAACAAACTGAAAAAATATCTATGATCAGCGAATTGGCCGCAGGGGTGGCCCATGAAATAAAAAATCCCCTTACCAGTGCCAGGGGACTACTACAACTTATTAATAATCGTTTCCGGGAAGACGATGTGGCCAGACAGCATATCGTAGTGGCTTTGGAGAGCCTTGATCGGATTAACGTAATTATTAACGAAATGGAACAGCTATCCCTTTCCACCAGAGATAATTTAACATTTAGTCAATTGGAGCATTTGTTAGAGGATATTTCTATTTTACTTGATGGTGAAGCTGTTTGTCACAATGTAACAATAATCAGAAATTATCAGCCCAATTTACCTTTGGCAGTGTTAGATGTCAACCAAATGAAGCAAGTTTTTTTAAATTTGGCTCTTAATGCCATCAATGCTATGCCCACTGGCGGAGTATTAACAATTAATGTTAGCTTTCATCAAGATAGCAATGAATTTGAAATCAATTTTTGCGATAATGGTGTTGGCATGACCAAAGAGGAAATTCAAAAAATATTTAACCCCTTTTACTCCTCCTGTGCTAATAATACCGGTCTAGGTCTCACGGTGTGTTACCAAACCATCAAAAGTCATGGTGGGCGTATCAGTGTGCAAAGTAAATCAGGTGAAGGGAGTAATTTTACGATCTATTTGCCGACAGTAAATCAAATGAAAAATATTAGTTAATTTACGCTGATAAAGTAACGCCAATTACACCACCTATGGCACCGGCGATTAGGGAGATAACAAATTTGATAGCGAAGCCAGCCAATGCTACACCACTGGGTAAAAATAGTCCCGCTATTATCCAAACCAGTATGAAATATAACACTCCAATGCCAATACCATGATACAGCCCCTTATAGCCCACTTTGTATGCCGCTAAGAAACTCCCAGAAAAAATACTGATGCCCAGTATTGCCGAAGCTACCCAGGATAAAGTGTTTTCTGACAAGCTAGTTAAGTAAAAAACCATACCGGCAATGATGCTGAGCAACAATGAAAATACCAGCGTGATTAACGTGCCTTTATAAATAGTAGTCCAGCTTATTGCAGGGCCTTGATTGTTATTTATTTCGGTCTTAAGTGGCCGCATGTTATTTGCACCTCCTAAAAAAGTATATTATAACAATATGTTTTAAATGTAAAAATATGCTTGGGATGGTGGGTTGCTAATACTTATCTGTAAATAAAGAGGGGGCATGTCACTGTTTAGCCCCCCCTTTAACTACTTCTTAAACTTTAATTTTTCTTTAGATACATAATCCTCATTTGGGTCAGCGGTGCCGTCCACATTGATAGCCTCGGCAGAACCGGTGGGCTCCCTCACCATGCTGTATCCCATTGCAAATTCACCATTTTTGTTATTTACCTTTTTAAATTTAGGCATTACTTTTCCTCCTTTCCAACCACTTAATTTATTTTGACCACTTCTGGCTGGGATTAATCAGGTCGGTTAAGTAAATTACTGTTACATTAAAGAAATAATTCACATGAAAAGCCTTTTTTATGTTAAACTAATATTGATTAATATTTTCAGTATTTTAAAATAACTCTATAGGAATGGGATAATAGAAAAATGTCATTATATAAATAAGGGATGATTTAAAATGAGAATGGTAGATTTAATTAAGAAAAAAAGAGATGGTCTGGAATTAAATCAAGAAGAAATTGACTTTATAATCCAGGGATATACCAAGGGAGACATCCCCGATTACCAAATGTCCGCTTTAGCGATGGCAATATATTATCAAGATATGAATAAAGCTGAACGATCCCATTTAACCATGGCCATGGTTAAATCCGGTGATCAGATCGACTTATCAGCCATTGATGGCATTAAGGTTGATAAACATAGTACAGGGGGGGTGGGGGATACCACCACTTTGGTATTGGCACCGCTGGTGGCTTCTGTGGGTGTGCCTGTTGCTAAAATGTCTGGTCGAGGTTTAGGCCATACCGGAGGTACAATAGATAAACTGGAATCGGTTCCCGGTTTTCAGGTGGAAATAGATAACGATCAATTTATTAGATTGGTAAACAAAAACAAAGTTGCCGTGATTGGTCAAAGTGCTAATTTAACTCCTGCGGATAAAAAGCTCTATGCCCTTAGGGATGTGACTGCCACAGTAGAATCTATACCTTTAATTGCCAGTTCCATAATGAGTAAAAAACTAGCTTCGGGCGCCGATGCCATAGTTTTGGATGTAAAAACTGGTTCCGGTGCTTTTATGAAGGACTTGGGCGAAGCAACAAAGCTGGCCCAGGCCATGGTGGAGATTGGCAATCAATTGGGACGCCAAACGATAGCAATTATTTCTGATATGAGTCAACCATTGGGCTTTGCCGTGGGCAATGCCCTTGAAGTAAAGGAAGCGATAGCCACTTTAAAGGGACATGGCCCAAAGGATTTAGAAGAATTGTGTCTAACATTGGCAAGTCAAATGGTTTATTTAGCAGAAAAAGCCCCCAACCCCGAGATTGCTCGGCAGATGCTATTGGAATCTATAGCCAGTGGCAATGCGCTAAACACCTTTAAAACCTTTTTAGCCGCCCAAGGCGGCGATGCTTCGGTGGTGGAGGATCTTGACAAACTCCCCGCTGCCAAATACAAATTTGAGGTTAAGGCGCCTGTGTCTGGCTTTGTATCTGCCCTTAAGGCCGATGATATTGGCACTGCTGCCATGATATTAGGGGCCGGTCGGGCCACAAAGGAATCAAAAATAGATCTCGGGGTGGGGCTGGTTTTGCAAAAGAAAATTGGGGATCGGGTGCAGGCTGGCGAATCCCTAGTTACTATCCATAGCAATCATCAAGGGGTGGAGCAAGTAATTAAGCTTGTTCAGAATTCTTATCACATTGTAAATGACAAGGTAGATAAATTGCCATTAATTTATGATGTGATAGCAAACTAGCATATTGAAAGGAAGAGTAACGGATGATAAAAAAATTAGCTCAAATGATTGATCATACACTATTAAAACCCGAAGCCACCAGGGAACAAATAATTAATTTATCTAAAGAGGCGATCCAGTATCAATTTGCAGCGGTATGTGTAAATCCCCATTGGGTGCCCGTTGCTTATGAAATCTTAAAGGAGACACCAATTAAAGTGGCCACGGTAATAGGGTTTCCCTTGGGGCAAACCACCACGCAAACCAAGGCCTTTGAAACCAGCACCGCCATTGACAGTGGCGCCGCCGAAATTGATATGGTAATCAATATTGGCCTGTTAAAATCTTACCTAGACGACAAAGTGGTTGCAGACATCAAAGCAGTGGTTGACGCTGCCCGAGGTGGTGCATTGGTTAAGGTGATTTTAGAAACATGTTTACTCACCGATGAAGAGAAAGTAAGGGCTTGCAATTTGGCAATTGGCGCCGGTGCAGATTACGTTAAAACTTCCACTGGTTTTTCATCCGGCGGCGCCACTGTGGAGGATGTGTCGTTACTGAGAAAAACTGTTGGTGACAATGTAGGGGTCAAAGCATCCGGTGGCATTAAAACCCTAAGGGATGCACTGGCCATGATTGAAGCCGGGGCAACCCGTATCGGCACCAGTTCCGGTGTGGCCATTGTCCAGAGCAAACCTATCTAACATGCACAATTATAATTAATTGTCATCATTATTAACTTACAGTAATAAAATAATAACAGTTTTTATTTTACCACCATTAAATTTCTATGTACGGGGGGGATTATAATTGAAAAAGATTTTTTTAGATGAAAGCAATGTGGGCGTGGCCATTAGTTGGTTTAGAAATAATATGAAAAAACAATATAAGTTACAAAAGTTGCAATACGACCCCATTGCTAAAAAGTGGGTGCTGACTTTGGAAAAATTATATCCCCACAAAGACGACAGTTCACAGCAAAATAATAGCCCCAAAAAAGCAATCCCGTAAAATTCGGTTGCTTTTTTTATTTTAAAAAATCGCTTTAAAAACGTCTATGGCTCAGTTGCCGGTGGCGCACGTCCTATGCGCCACCCCGCCTCCGACAGCCTCCTTCGCTAACTTCAGTTCGTTGCGCCACTATCTGTCCTGTTATGTTAATTTATGGTTTCCACATCAACATGCTCAGTGTGGGCATAACCCTCCAGATCACATTGAAAGGCATAGCAAAGAAAATCTTCTACATTGTCAAATTGCCTACCATCTTTTTTCCGTACAACCACTTGTTCATGTTGGTTGTAATGAAAATCTTCCGGATTTCCAGCAATGGGATAAGCGCGAAAATCCAATTGTCCACTGATGCTATGATTTAAAAATTGTTCAAGTTCTGCCATCGATTCACAACGGATGCGTTTGGTCATTTGTATCTCCTCCAATGTTTAGGATTTCATACATATCATTTTTTGCATTAAAAAAATAAATATGCTCTTGGGTAGGAGACATAATATGTGGATGGTGGTGAATGGAATGGATACTGAGCAGCAACTTTTGTTATTGATTATTAAGTATATGAAGGAACAGCAAAGAGAAGCCTTTCAAGTGGTAATAGACGAGTTACAACCATACGACATTGCAGAACTTTTTCAACAACTACCGATAAAACATCGTCATAAATTTTTATCATTATTAACTGCCAGACAAATTGCCAGATTAATTGAAGAATCGGACAAAGAAGCGCAAATTGCAATACTACATAACTTGGGTGTTGAAAAATCATCCCGCATAATGGACCTTATGGAAAATGATGATTTGGTTGATTTGCTAAACCAACTTTCCCGCAGTAAATCCGAAGAGTTTTTAAACTTAATGCAACGGGAGGAATCTCAAACCGTTCAAAGTTTAATGCGTTATCCCGCTGAAACTGCGGGGGGAATTATGACCAACCGTTATGTTTGGATTAGAAATTATTATACCGTTAGAGAAGCGGTGGATAAACTCAAATCCTTTGCAGAGATTGCTGAAAACATTTATTACCTATATGTGCTAAACGAAGAAAAAATTTTGGTCGGGGTGGTATCCTATCGAGACCTATTATTGGCTGATATCGACGAAAAAATTGAGGATATTATGTTTAGCCGGGTAATTTCTGTACCGGTGGATGCTGATCAAGAGCAAGTGGCCCGAATTATTGAACGTTACGATTTCATTGCGGTGCCGGTGGTGGATGAACACAATAGATTGGTGGGTATAGTTACGGTGGATGATGTCATTGACGTGGTGATTCAAGAAGCCAACGAAGATATCGAAAAATTTTCCGCATCGGGTAAAGCCATTGATTTTAACACCACTGTTTTAACTGCCTCTTATCGTCGGTTGCCGTGGTTAATATTGCTATTATTTATTGGTATCATTTCTGGCAGTATTATCAGTGGTTTTGAAGGTACTTTGCAAAGGGTAGTTGCTTTAGCTTTTTTTATGCCGATGATATCTGGCATGACGGGAAATACCGGTACTCAGTCACTGGCAGTGGTGATTCGTGGATTGGCAACCCACGACATCGATCGCAAAGAGGCATACCGATTAATTATCAGAGAATTTGGCGTGGGCTTTATTATCGGCTTAGTATGTGGTGCACTGCTGGCCATAATTGCGCTGTTGTGGCAAGGAGATTTGGTGTTGGCTCTGGTGGTGAGCAGTTCATTATTTATCACATTAATAATTGGTACACTGGCTGGTACCATTATTCCTTTACTATTATACCGCTTTAATATTGACCCGGCCATAGCCTCTGGCCCTTTAATTACCACGTTAAATGATATCTTTTCTTTAACAGTCTATTTTGGGCTGGCATCTTTATTCATATCAAAACTGATGTAATCTTTAAATAATTAGAAATCACAGGTGAGATAATATATTTATCAATTTTAATAAGAGGGGTGTATGGCATGACTGTTGGTATCCAAGTGAAACAAACAATGGCAGGGTTAAAAAGTGCTCAGGCCAGCTTAGAAACCTTTGCACTACAAACACAAAATCAAGAGGCTAAAAAGATCTATGGAGAAGCGGCACAAAAAATAAAAAGCGTTGTACAAAGCTTAGAACCCCGGGTAGCCCAGTTGGAAGACGAAGAACCCCAATATCAAGGATATTAAAGTGGGTGGTTAGATGACCATAGCAGCAGAAGTGAAACAGACCATGGCCAGTCTTAAAGGTGTTCAGCAGACTTTAAAGGCCTTTGCCATGCTTCATCCGGAGCAACAATCAAAGGATATTCTAGAATTTAACATTAATAAAATTGAAAAGGTGATTGCCAATATAGAAGGTCGAATTAAGCAATTGGAATATGAAGAACCTCAATACCGAGGTTTTTAACATATAATTCAAAGGGGTAATGGGTATGCCTGAATGGTTAAATGTGTTTTTGCGTTCGTTAGGAATATTAGTATTAACGCTTTTGCTGATTAGATTAATGGGCAAAAGACAGACCGCCCAACTCACATTTTTTGATTTAATCACCGCAATTGCTGTAGGGGCCATTGCCACAGTTATTTCATTAGACTTAGTAGAGATTTCTACCGGTCTAGTGGCACTGGCAGTTTGGACATTGATCCCGATAGCTTTATATTTGCTATCACTGAAATATAAAACTGTCCGGGACATTCTGCAAGGGAAGGAAACCATTTTAATAAACCATGGCAAAGTGCTTGAAGACAAGTTGGTTGAAGCCAGGCTTACCCCCGAAGATTTGTTGAGTAAATTAAGAAGAAAGGACGTCTTTGCCTTCGCCGATGTGGAATTTGCTATTTTAGAACCCAATGGCGATGTCAGTGTTCTGCTGAAAAAGGACAGACAACCTCTATCTGCAAAAACCATGGGTATTACAGTCAGCCAAGAGAGCGTGCCCCAAACGATAATGCTGGATGGGGTGATGATGGATGAACCATTAACAGCCATGGGTCTGAACAGGCATTGGTTGCATACCGAATTGGAAAAAGTAGGTGTGGCACCGGAAAATGTATTTTTAGCCCAGGTTGATTCCATGGGGCAGCTTTATCTAGACCTGTTTAATGATGCCATCATTGTACCAAAACCTAAAACCAAAGAATTGGCCCATGCAACTTTAAAGAAGTGTCAAGCTGATTGTGAGTTATATGCATTGGGCACTAAGCAACCAGAGGCAAAGGAAATGTTTGGTCACTGTGCCAAGGAATTGGCTGACGTAGTTAACGACCTTGAACCATTGCTTAAGAGATAAGGGGTGTATTATACATGTCTAATAAAATCAAGAAAAAATTAACGCCCACACAACAAGAATATCAAAAGATTGCTAAGGCCCGGGAGCCCCAGCGACCAGTGGTGGCCAACTGCTTGAGAGCTTTTTTGGTAGGTGGAGCCATTTGCGCGTTGGGTCAAGGGGTATCAGAAATTTTTCTTTGGAACTTTGACTTTACCGAAAAAACCGTCGGTAATCCGACCGTGGCAGTATTGATTATTATTTCTGTAATCCTGACATCATTTGGGGTCTATGACCATCTGGCCCAATGGGCAGGGGCAGGTTCAGCGGTGCCAATTACCGGCTTTGCTAATTCGGTGGCTTCAGCAGCCATTGAACACCGCAGCGAAGGCTTGGTGTTGGGGGTGGGAGGTAATATGTTTAAATTGGCGGGTTCGGTAATTGTATTTGGTGTCTTTGCCGCCTTTGTCATCGCTCTGATAAATACCACATTTTCTATGTTGGGAGGGGCATAAAGTGTTGCATGGTCATCAAACCTGGGTATTTCGCAATAAGCCCACCATTGTATCCACTGCCACAGTGGTTGGCCCCTTTGAAGGCCAAGGGCCGCTAACTGAAGATTTTGATGTCATTCATGGAGACATATGGTTAGGCCAGGACAGCTTTGAGAAGGCAGAAAAGAAAATGATGGAAGAAGCATCAGAAATGGCCATTGCAAAAGCTGGACTTCAGAAAGAAGATATCCAGTTTTTTTTAAGCGGGGATCTATTAAATCAAATTATAACCAGCAGTTTTTCGGCCAGAACATTGTCAGTTCCTTATATTGGTTTGTTTGGGGCCTGTTCCACTTCTATGGAGAGTTTAGCTTTGGCTTCTTTGTTAATAGATAGCAAAGCTGCTCAATTTGTACTCAGTGGCACCGCTAGTCATAATGCCACTGCAGAAAAACAATTCCGTTATCCCACCGAATATGGATCCCAAAAGCCGCCAACGGCTCAATGGACAGTGACCGGAGCGGGGGTGGCGGTATTGGGCACCGAAGGAACTGGACCCAAGGTAACAGCTGCCACCATCGGCCGAGTAATTGATATGGGTATCAGTGATCCATTTAATATGGGGGGCGCCATGGCACCGGCAGCGGTGGATACCATAACCGCCCACTTTAGAGATTTAAACATCAAGGCAAATGAGTATGATTTGATAGCCACCGGAGACCTAGGTCGGGTCGGCCATCAAATTGCGACGGATTTGTTTAAGAAGCATAATATCAATATTCCAGAGGAAATATTTACCGACTGTGGGTTATTGATATATAACCAAGATCAACCGGTCTTCTCAGGTGGGAGTGGTTGTGGTTGTGCAGCCACCGTTACCTATGGACATATTCTCAATCGCATGAAAAGGGGAGAATTGAGAAAAGTATTAATAGTTGCCACTGGGGCTTTATTATCACCGCTTTCCTACCAACAAAAAGAAACCATTCCCGGTATCGCCCATGCAGTGGCTATTGAGTATCAACAATAGGGGTGAAGAATTTGGAATCATATTTATGGGCCTTTGTGGTTGGAGGCATTATTTGCGTAATTGGTCAGCTTTTAATGGATGTCGCTAAACTGACCCCCGCTCACACCATGAGTACACTGGTGGTGGCGGGAGCAGTTTTAGCGGGCTTAGGTTTATATGAACCACTGATTGACTTTGCTGGAGCGGGTGCAACTGTGCCCATCACCAGCTTTGGCAATTCGTTGTTACATGGAGCAATGGCGGAGGCTGAACAGACGGGGATAGTGGGCATACTGACAGGCATTTTTGAAGTTACCAGTGCCGGTATATCAGCAGCCATAATATTTGGTTTCATTGCTGCCCTGTTAGTCAGGCCTAAAGGTTAACAATATGTTGGAAAAGGGTAGGTGTTAAAGTGCTATTTAATAAAAAATTGTTGCTTTGTAGTTATATTTTGTTACTAACCTTATGTTTGGGTTGTGCAGACCAAAGCCCTCAACAAAAACCACAACCAACCAAAACCGACGTCCAAATAGAAGTTGACCCACTGTTGGCGCAACAGGTTAAAGCCCTTTGTAGAGAAGTAACTGGCGTCCAAAACAGTACCGCGGTGGTGGTAAACAAAGAAATATCTGTGGCCATAGAAGTAACGGGTTTTGACAGACTGCGTTTAAAAGCAATTCGGCAACAGGCGCATCAAAAAATCAGTAACCAATATCAGCAATATACCGTTTATTTAACTTCCGATAAAAAACTCTTTAAATCATTACAGGACATAGAAAAACAGCTAACTGCCGGTGATAGCCTGTCATTACCGCAGTTGCAGCAAAGGGTGGCTAAAATTAATAAAGATATGCGAGGTTAGGATATAAAAATGCTTTTGGTAGCCATACGGACCATAATATTGTTTGTGTTGGTCACAATTGGTATCAGATTGATGGGTAAACGTGAAATCGGTCAACTGCAACCCTATGAGTTAGTGATTATGATCCTATTAGCCGAATTGGCAGCGCTGCCGATGTCAAATTCCGGAGTTCCTCTGGTCAATGGGATTTTGCCAATTTTAATTTTAGTATTAGTTCAAGTAAGCCTGTCTTTATTGTCTTTAAAAAGTATCCGGGCACGGGAAATAATTTGTGGTACACCGGTAATTTTAATAGATAAAGGCAAAATTGTAGAGCAGGAACTCAAACGCATTAGATACAATATCAATGACCTATTGGAACAGTTAAGAGCTAAAAACATGTTCAATATTGCTGACGTTGAGTTTGCCATCCTGGAAACCAGCGGGGAGTTAAGCGTTATTCCTAAATCCCAAAAAAGGCCACTGGCTCCGGCGGATATAAACATTGCCACTAATTATGAAGGCTTACCTACTACATTAATAATTGATGGCAATTTATTAAGTGATAACTTAGCAAAGAATAATCTTAAAGAAGATTGGTTAAAGAGCCAACTTAATCAATTAGGTATTAATGGCTATCGGGAGGTACTATTTGCCAGTGTAGATTCTGAAGGAAAGTTGTTTTATCAAAAAAAAGGTGGTCGTAAATAATGAGGTTGCTGGTCTCACTTATCCTAATATTTTCTATCTTTATTGGATTGGGAGCTTGGTCAAACCATGCACTAACAACTTCTGCCAAGGAATTTGCTAAAGAAATAGATATTATTGTTGTCACCGCCCAACAAGATCAATGGGATGCCGCCTATCAAAAAATCCAACATCTACGTAAACGGTGGGATAAACAGGCCGCTTGGTGGCCAATAATTTTAGATCATCAGGAGATTGACAATATAGAATTCGCTCTGGTTAAAACTGCAGAATATATTAAAAGTAACAATAAAGAATTATCCTTCGGTCAACTGGCGGAACTAAAACTGATGATTGAACATATACCGGAAAAGGAGGCGGTAACCATTACCAACATACTATAGAGAGATGTCGGAATATTAAGTAATTTGTTGACATAATTAGGAAATAATTAGCAGGAAAAGGAAATCCCAAGGCGAATTACTTTAACATTCTAGTATAAGGAAGTGGTGTCAGGTGCGGCAACTAGATAAATCTAAGATGTGGCAGGTTTTATCTTGTGCTATGGAAGCCATGGGTGCTCGCAGATTGGCACTGCGCTATATACAAAGGGCAATAGCCATCAATCCGCAAAAACTTGAATTGCACATTCAGGCCAGTAGATTGTTCTTAAAAGAGGGTCAGGTGGATCAAGCAGCATTACATTGCAAAAAAGCCGATATTGGAGTTGGCCCCGGTGGCTTTCTTTACTTACTGGACAAAGCCAGTAATGGTGGCTACTTAAGCACAAATGATCAACCTTTAGCTGTTGATAAACCGGATACCGTTGATATAGACGCAGAAGTAAGTGATATAGCCACAAAGTTTAATAATAGTGGACTGTTGCTTTTAGGACAGCATAAGTATTGTGAAGCCATCGCTTGCTTCGAACAGGCCATTAAGTGTAGCCGGCGGGACCCGGTGATTCTAATAAATTTGGCATTGGCCTATAGCAAGGTTAAAGATTATAATAAATCATTAAATATGCTGGAACAAGCCCAACAGATGGGTTATTCCTCTTTAGAGCTATTGGGTTTAAAAGGATATGCTTTATTTCATTTGCATAGGCATGAAGAGGCGGTTACCTGTTTTGAATTAGCCCGTCAAATGGCACCAGAAGATTCAGCTATTTTAGGCAATTTAGGTTCTTGCTATCAAGAGTTAGGCAAATATAACGAAGCGGTGGAATGTTACAAAATTGCCATTGGCGTCACTCCCCAGGTAGCTATATTATATAACAATATGGCTATATGTTTAGAAAAACTTGACAATGATCTACAGGCCCAAGAATACTATATCAAAGCTGTGTCCATGCCCGATGCTGACAGTATTGTATTTACTAATTATGCAGCATGCCTGGGCAAATTAGGGCGCTATGCTGAAGCCATTGAATTCTGTGATAAAGCCATTGATAATGAACCAAATAATTATGAAGCCTGGGGTCTAAAGGGAAATATACTCATGGAAATGGGTAAAACAAATGAGGCGGCCAAAGCCTTTGCCAAGGCATTGGGGCTTGCCAGTTAACTTAATAATGGTTTATTTTATAATAAGGGCTGTGCCCTTATTATTTTTTTGCATGAAGGTTAATTGTTTTGCAGAATAAATTATCAATCCATTTGGAGGTATAATAATGATTGCCAAATTTGTAGATAGTGTTAAGCAATATGACGGAACACAACTGTGTTCGCTATGGGCCTTTAGAAATTTTGGCCTTCAGGGGGACAGCATTGTTAGTTTTAGAGGCCGATGCCATGTGCAAATTGATCATATGGTTGATTTGGCCGATGTGAGAGCAAATGATAGTATTTATAGTGAAGATATGCTACATTTTATAGTAGAACATTTTGATATGGATTTAGAAAAAACAGTTACACGGCAGCGATTATTAATTGCTATAATTAAAGAAGTGCTGGAAGATCTTACGGGTTGTCGACTGAAGCGTAACGGAGATGATCTATATTTAAACGATGCTAAACTATCCGTTTCTATTGCCACCCTAAGTCCAGTATCCACTGTGATTCATACTGGGATAAATATTTCATCTAACAATACACCGGTACCTACTGTAAGTATAACGGATCTTGGTTGGCCAGAAAATCGCAGTGCAGAATTAGCTGACAAAATTGGGCAGCGTTATGCTAATGAAATAGAGAGCATTAGGCTAGCCCGCTGCAAAGTTCGCGGAGTGCAATGATTTGTATACATCATAGCCCCCAATATTATTGCAACTGGATGCTATGACATACAAGGACTTATATTATGTAACCATAAGGGGGACAATGTATGAGTGAAAAATTCGATGAGGAAAAAATAAAAACCGCCGTCGGTATGATTTTGGAAGCCATTGGCGAAGACCCGGAACGCGAAGGTTTGCTTGAAACACCGGCAAGGGTAGCCCGAATGTATCGGGAATGTTTTAGTGGTCTCCATGAGAACCCAATGGCACATTTGGAAAAAATATTTTCTGAGGACCATGAAGAAATGGTATTGGTAAGGGATATACCGATGTATTCAATGTGCGAACATCATTTACTTCCATTTTTTGGAAAAACACATGTGGCTTATATCCCTCGCAATGGCAATGTAACTGGTTTGTCTAAATTAGCGCGGGTGGTGGAAGGATATGCCCGGAGGCCACAACTTCAGGAACGTTTAACTAAACAAATAGCCGATGGGATTATGGAAAAATTAAACCCCTTCGGCGTGGTGGTGGTGGTGGAAGCAGAACATATGTGTATGACCATGCGCGGTGTTCGAAAACCGGGAGCTAAAACGGTAACATCGGCTGTTAGAGGACTTTTTCAAAGGAATCTAGCCAGCAGACAAGAAGCATTTTCGCTTATACTTAGATAATAATCACTGGGAAGGAGGATAATAACCATGGGTACAGGGGAAAAAAGAGAGCCGAAGTTGGAACTAATTGCACATAAGTCATTCTCCAATTACGATGAGATGTATCGAGTGGTGGACTTTTTAAACCGAACATTAAAAGATAAAAATTTAATTTTTGGATTAACCAAAAGTGATGATACTATCACCATTAATATATACGAAACTTAGGAGGTAGCATGCGATTTTTAGTATCAAATGATGATGGCATACAAGCGCCTGGAATTAATGCGCTGCGGAAAGCCCTTGAGCAAATCGGTGATGTCACTGTGGTGGCACCAGATAGAGAACGAAGTGCCACTGGTCACGGTATTACTGTTTATCGACCCCTGCGGGCTAAGAAAGTTGAGTATCAAAACAGTAACAGTATAGGTTATGCGGTGGATGGAACCCCGGCTGACTGTGTTAAATTAGGGTTAGAGACTTTGTTAAAGGCACCACCGGATTTGGTTATTTCTGGAATTAATTTAGGTCCCAACCTAGGCACTGATGTGCTATATTCTGGTACAGTGTCGGCGGCATATGAAGGGGTTATCAATGGGGTTCCGGCAATTGCGGTCTCGTTAAACACTTGGACCAATCCTAACTTCGATATGGCTGCTAAGTTTATCATGGAATATGTACCCCATGTGCTAAAACACAAGTTACCACAGGGTATATTATTAAACATCAACGTTCCCCATATTGAAGAACCTAAGGGCGTAAGAATAACTAGACTAGGCAATAGGCGATATATTAACGTATTTGATAAGCGCACAGACCCTCGGGGACGAACCTATTACTGGATGGCTGGGGAACCGGAAAACCTTGATGAAAATGATCCCACCACCGATGCCAACGCAGTAAAAGAAGGGTATGTAGCCGTCACGCCCATAGAAATCGATGTCACCAATTACGACTTTATGAAGGAATTGCAAACTTGGGCCATTAACAAGTAAGCAATGCAGCCTGTCGAACTGAGGATAGGCTGCATTACTTATATTAATAACTATTTTTTATTCATTAAAGCCTCCTCGGCCTGTCGAACCAGTACTTTTACCATATTACCCCCCATTTTTCCTCCCACCCGGCCACAGTCTCTGGAAGATGTTCCACCCCAACCACGTTTTTCAACAATGGGAGCAACTCCAATTTCATTAGCAACTTCATATTTAAGATCTCTCAATACTGTGCGGGGCAATAATTTTTCTTGATCGGTAAATTGTGCCATTCCAAAATCCCTCCTTTGGATATGTTTAGGTGTAGTATGGCGCAATTAAGGTATAACATATTACTAAATTAATTTGGTTTTTTGGGGATAATTTTATAAATCATTTTATTTATTCTTTCAACATCCTGGGGTGAAACTCCCCCCATTAAAAATAGTGCCGCTAGGTAGATTGCCATACCACTAAATATTGAACCAAATGTTGTCATCACCAGAGATCCGCTGATGGTAAAAATAGCTTGTTTAGTTAATAGCACTACAAAACCCATTATTAGGGCAGATGTTAGCGGTTTAATAATTGAAGCAATAAAATACATCCGAAATCCAATTAGTTTTTTTAAATCAATGTAGTTAAGTAAGGCGTAGATGATGCAATAAATTGACATTACTGCAGCTGTACCTTTGATGCCCAAGCTAGGAATGCTGGTTAAGTAATAAATGCCAATTATTTTAAAGGAAGAGGCTATCAACATATTCTTAAACGGCCGTACTGCTTCACCCATTCCCTGTAAAATACCAGTGGTTGTTTGACAAAAATATAAAAAACTACCTCCCAGTGCCAGAATAGCTAAACTGGTGCCAGCTTCTCGATAGCCGAAAAGTAGACCACATAACTCATGGGGCAGTAACAAAAATAGTACAATGCAGGGTAACCCTGCAATGTTGGTTAACCTGATGGCCTCTGATGTTCTGGCTTGTACTAGTTTTAAATTATTTTGCGCTAGTGCATCTGATACTGCCGGTATCAATGCTGTGGCCAAAGCGGTGGTGATAATGGCTGGGGTGAGCAGTAATGTTTGGGCTATACCGACAAATTGTCCATACATAGAAGTGGCGTCAGTTAATGATACTCCGCTAATAATTAGTCGTTGGGGAATAATAATGGCTTCTATGCTCATGATAGCAGTGGAAATAAATCGCGTTAACGTCACTGGTATTCCTAAGTAAAATATATTTTTTAAAGATACACCCAGAGGTTTTATTGTGCCAATTTGTTTTGGGCATGGTCTTGAACGAAAAAAGATTATAAGCATGGTTATACACCCGGTAATTTCACCCAAAACTACCCCCAGTGACATACCGATGGCTGCATATTCAATTCCTTGGGGTAGCAGTAAATAGGCGATGACTAATCCAGCACCTACTCTGACCAATTGTTCCAGTATTTGGGTAACTGCGGTGGGTGTCATTTGCTGTAAACCCTGAAAAAAACCTCTAAAGGCCGAACACATTGATACCACAAAAATACCCGGTATGAGAGCCAAAAAACTATAATAGACCTTAGGGTTAGGAAAGTAGTGAGCCATTAAGAAAGGTGTAGACAAATATAGACCAACGGTTACCGCAGTGGCGGTAATGATTAGTATTGACAGACAAATATAAAAAATGCGGTATGCCCCCCGCATATTACCTTTAGCTACCTCTTCGGCAACTAATTTGGCTATTGCTAGGGGAATCCCTAAAGTTGATAGCACCATTGCCATTATGTACACTGGATAAACCATATTAAAAAGCCCTACCCCTTCGGGCTTAATTAAACGAATAACAACCATTTGGTAGCCAAAACCAATGATGCGATTGAACAAACTAGCTATAAATAGAATCATTGCTCCATAAATAAAAGATTGCTTTTTCATGCCATACCTCTCGCCCCAAAAATATCGTATAACATGTCTATGCATTTGCTTTTACACCTATGAAGCAAAATTTGTGTGAAAAAAATAAATTATTATTTATTATTACAAGGATATTTACAATGGCTTGTAGAATATATCACATACTTATTAAAGTTTGATTAGCTAATGTTAATTTTTCTTAACATCGCTTTTAATGAATATAATTTAATTATGTACATAAACAATAAAAATGGTAATAATATAACAAAAGTTACTAAATTAGGAAACAATTAAATAAATATAATCAGATATAGAAAGGGGTCATAGCATTGAAGAACTATTCTACAGACAAAATTCGGAATATTGCAATTGTAGGACATGGTGGTAATGGCAAGACATCACTGGTTGAAACAATGGTATTCAACACCGGATTGACTTCTAGAATGGGCAGAGTTGAAGACGGTAACACTGTGGCAGATTACCATCCTGAAGAACAGCAGCGCCAGTCAACGGTTCATACCAGTTTAGTGCCTATCGAGTGGAATAATGTCAAGTTAAATGTTTTAGACACACCAGGTTTTTCGGACTTCATATCTGATGTTAAAGCGTCAGCTAAAGTGGCAGATAGCAATTTATTTGTCCTTTCCGCTGTGGATGGCGTACAAGTACAGCATGAGTTGATTTGGAAACTGGCAAAAAAGGCCGAAATGCCAAGATTTGTTTTTATCAATAAGATGGATAGGGAAAATGCCAGTTTTAATAAATTAATAGATGAGTTAAATACAAAGTGCCCGGGAAATTTTGTGCCAGTGGTTATTCCCATCGGTGAAGCTTTAAATTTTAAAGGAGTCGTTGATGTATTAAGCGGGCAAGCCTATGAATACGGTAATGATGGCAAACCTAAGGCCATAGAAGTACCGGAAAGCGTGCAGGATTTATTGGCAGAGTATCGAGAAATGTTGATAGAAGCTGCAGCTGAAGGCGATGACGATTTGACAATGAAATACTTAGAAGGTGAAGAACTTACACCGGAAGAAATTAGGTTAGGTTTAAAAAAATCTATTGCCGCTGCTAAAGTGGTGCCAGTGTTGTGTGGTTCTGCTATAAAAAATATAGCAGTTACAACGCTTTGTGACTTTATGGCCGAATTTGCACCGGCACCTAAATATGAGGACGGCCCACTGGCTGCCTTAGTATTTAAGACCATATCTGACCCCTATGTAGGTCGAATGAACTTTGTGCGGGTATTTAGAGGGTCTTTAAAAGCAGATAATGTTGTTTTTAATGTTAATAAAGAAAAGCAAGAAAAACTAGGACAGGTATTATATCTACGTGGCAAACAATCTGAACCCACCACTGAAGTACCATGTGGCGATCTTGCCGTAGTGGTCAAACTTACCGAAACAGTTTCTGGCGACACCCTTTGTGATAAAGAAAAACCAGAGGCATTGGGTGGCATTGAATTCCCATCACCAAACTACACCATTGCAATAGCTCCTAAGAGTAAAAACGACGAAGATAAGCTAGGCGACGCGATGCACAAGCTTCTGGATGAAGATCCTACCTTAAGCATAGAAAAGAACACCGCAACTAAACAAACCCTGTTAACTGGTATGGGTGAAGCACATCTAAATATCATTATTAGTAAACTAAAGAACCGCTATGGCGTAGACGTAGTCACAGAGGAACCTAAAGTACCATATCGGGAAACAATTCGCTCAAAAGTTCAAGTTGAAGGCAAGCATAAGAAACAGTCCGGTGGTCGCGGTCAGTATGGTCACGTCTGGATACGCTTTGAACCTTATGCCGATGGAGATTTTGAGTTTGCAGAGGAGATATTTGGTGGAGCTGTACCCCGAAATTATTTCCCTGCTGTAGAAAAGGGTTTGCGAGAAGCAATGCTTGAAGGTGCGCTGGCGGGATTCCCCACTGTAGGCATAAAGGCTACCCTTTACGATGGTTCATACCACAACGTAGACTCGTCAGAAATGGCATTTAAAATTGCGGCCTCTTTAGCCTTTAAAAAGGCAGTACCCCAAGCAAAGCCCGTTTTGTTAGAACCAATTATGTATGTTGAAGTTACCGTTCCGGATGAATTTATGGGTGACATTATCGGAGACTTTAACACCAAGCGAGGACGGGTTTTAGGTACAGACCAAGGGGAGGAAGGCACTATTATCAAGGCCCATGTGCCCCAAGCTGAGATGTTTAAGTATGCTAACGATCTAAAATCCATGACCCAAGGTCGCGGCCAATTTAGAATGGAATTTTATAACTATGAAGAGGTGCCAGCTAATTTAACAGAAAAAATTATCGCCAAAGCAAAGGAAGAGAAGGAAGCTGTTTTCAAATAGTATTTATAAAAGCGACAGAGGTTTTAAAAAACTTCTGTCGCTTTTCATTTTAACCTTTATAATCTCTGATTGTTTTCTCTGGTGTATGCTCAGCAGCAAATTCAGTCAATTCGCGGCTGATTTCACCACACTCACAATTAGCACAGTTTTCTGCGGTATTAATTGGAGAGATTAATGGTTCACCAACGCGGTATTTGTGTTTTCCTTTGAGTAAATTATGCTTTTTCATGTTCTCTCAACTAAAATTGTGGTTCTTTGTTAGGTTGTTGTTTCAGATTTTGCTTTTGTTGCATTTTCTGTTGAGGGCTTAATTCTTGAGCAAACTCAAATTGTTGATTTTGTTTCTTTTGTCTCTTTTGCTTTTTCATATTTTTAGTTCCCCCTTAAATTAAGTATTTTGCAACCCGCAATATTATTTTGGCCTGATTATAAAAACAAATACTATCAAAAATCAGGTATTTTTGGCAAAAAAATAAAAGACTTGATTAATCAAGTCCTTTACAGCTGGCAGGGGAGACAGGACTCGAACCTGCAACACCCGGTTTTGGAGACCGGTGCTCTACCAATTGAGCTACTCCCCTATAAATATATTAGTTTTGTTCGCAAGTGATATTATAGCCTAAAAGATGTTAATAGTAAATAGTTTGTTATAAATTATTTTTCAAATTAACACTAATTGTTTGGTTCTAACATCAATTAATGATGAATATTAATACTGCATATAGGTTGGACAAGTAGATAATTTTAAGGAGGAATGTATATGTTCAAATTAATAAAACGTTTGTTGCGTTGTCGTATTGTGATGATAAATTTTGAAGAAAAAAATACCGCTCGTTCAGAACTACTTCAACCGAGAGTATACTACCGCAAAAAGTACAAAATGTCATAACGTAAAAGGTCCTGGTTTTTAACCAGGACCTTTATATTGTTAACCACTGGCAGGGGAGACAGGACTTGAACCCGCAACACCCGGTTTTGGAGACCGGTGCTCTACCAATTGAGCTACTCCCCTACAAATGTTTTTTGACACAAAATAAATTATAAACCATACTACAGCTTTAGTCAATGCTAAATAATGTTTGTTAAGGTATTTGATCCTAGCCCAGGAATATAATAAAATAAAACCTATTGGAGGTGTGTTTATGACCCTGAAAATAGGCGTCTTATATGGTGGAAAATCCACTGAAAGAGAGGTATCGCTTAAAAGCGGAGAAGCGGTATATCAGGGATTAAAACTCAGCGGATACCAAGTGGTAAAAATAGATGTGGCCGCAGCAGATTTTGTAGATATCATCAAAAAAGAACAAATAGGCCTTGCTTTTCTAGCATTACATGGGAAATATGGTGAAGATGGTACTATCCAAGGATTGTTGGAAATGTTGGGCATTCCTTATACAGGACCAGGCGTTATGGCCAGTGCAATAGCCATGAATAAAATAGTAACCAAAAAATTGCTTACTGCTGATAACATTCCTACCCCTGACTTTTTGACTTTTGATCAAGCCACCATCAACCAAATGGGGATGGAACAGGTATGTAACGAAATTATCGGTAGGTTGTCATTACCGGTGGTAATTAAAGCACCAACCCAAGGATCCACCATAGGGATCTCGTTTGTAAAAAATAAGGAAGCCTTACCCAACGCCATTGAGGAATCCTTTAAATATGACAAAGAAATTATGGCTGAAAAGTTTATCACCGGCACAGAGGTGACCGTCACAGTCATTGGCAATGATAAGTTACAAGTTTTACCCCAAATTGAGATTACCTCTGCCACTGGGGTATATGACTATCATGCCAAATATACTGTGGGTATGAGCGATCACATCATTCCACCGAGATTGCCCCAAAAATGCATAGAGCTAACTGCGGATTTGGCATTAAAGACATATCGCACCATAGGTTGTCAGGGTTTAAGCAGAGTAGATTTCATAGTGACCCCAGATGACAAAGTTTATGTTTTAGAAGTGAATACCTTGCCGGGAATGACAGAAACCAGTTTGGTTCCGGATTCTGCCCGGGCAGCTGGAATTGAGTTCCCTAAACTGTTGAGCATGTTGGTTGAACTTGCTCTAGAGAAATAATCTGATTAATGCACAGCCCAACATCGGTGTAATAGCAGGATGTTGGGTTGTTTTTTATATAGCTCTAAGCAATAGACCAAGCTTTTCTAAAAAATTTAAAATATTCAGCAGGAAAAGCCTAATAAATAAAGAAAAATGTTACATATGTTTATATGTCTATAGGGGGGATTAAAATGGCGGATCGTTGTATGATTTGTGGCAAATTAATTGTAAATGAACCTGAAGAACCAGAAAAAAATGATTTGTGGGATGATGAAGATGACTTTATTCCCAAACCAAAGAAAAGCACTTCATCAATTTGTCAATTGTGCCAAGCTAAATTAAGAAAGGAAGCGGATGATGTTGTTCAGGGGCCCAAAAAACCAATGTAAGTTAATAAATTTCCTAAAGCCTTAAAATAATGTGGTATAAATTATTTATTTTGGCAAAAATACCTAATAAGGCTTAGGAGGTTGATTTTATGCGCAATAAGCGATTTATTTTTTTAGCCATAGTAATTTTAATATTGAGTATGTCTTACTGGTTAGCTGGATTATACACCGATTGGTTGTGGTTCTCCTCCCTTGAATACCAATCGGTTTTCCTCAAAATAATTTTAAGTGAAGCGGGATTGCGATTAGTCACCGGATTAGTATTTTTCATCTTTATATTGCTGAACCTATTGGCCACTCGCAAACCACTATTAGAGGCAGTAGAGAAATTTCAATTAAAACGCCGGCAAATATTTGATGATAACTTAATAGTGATTAATCCCCAGGCTGACCAATGGGTAGGCATGATAAATAAGCGGTCTGTTGGTTTAGTATTTATTGTTACCAGTATTTTATTGGCTATATTTACAAGCGGCGCCTATAGTGGTGATTGGATAACGCTACAAAAATTTTTAAATAATGGCACATTTAACATCAGCGATCCTATTTTTAATAACGACGTGGGATTCTATGTATTTCAGTTGCCATTTTACGAATTTGTTTTGTCCTTCTTAATGTGGACAACGGTAATGTCTATATTGGCAGTTGGTGCGGTTTATCTCATAGCCGAAGCGTTGCCCAATAACGGTCGGTTTGCCATGTTTAAATCCGATAAAGCGAGATTTCATGTGGCAGTTTTAGGTGCGATCTTCTTTCTATTCAAAGCAGTGGATTTTTACTTAGATCAATACGATTTACTTTTCTCCAGCCGTGGAGTGGTATATGGACTTGGGTACACCGATGCTCAAGTATCATTATTGGCTTTAAAAGTGTTGGCTGTTTTATCACTGGTTACTTCTTTGATAATATTGATAAATATTTTTGTTCGCCGTTTCAACATTATAATGTACAGCGTCATTGGACTAATTGTGGCGTCTGTTGTGTTAAATGGTATATTGCCCTATGTTACCGAACGGTTTGTTGTACTACCGAACCAGTTTAATAAGGAAGAACCATATATCGCCAATAATATTGAGTTTACCCGTATGGCATATAATCTAAATAAGATTGAAACTGCTGATTATCCAGCTGGAAGAGTACTTACAGCCCAAGACATCCAGGAAAATAGAGAAATCGTTGATAATATTAGGCTGTGGGACTGGCAACCATTACAACAAACCTATGCTCAGTTACAAGAAATGAGATTGTACTACGATTTTTCTGATATTGACGTTGATCGTTATGTAATTGACGGCCAATACAGACAAGTGATGTTGGCACCTAGGGAATTAAATCAAAATCAATTACCAACCCAAGCCCAGACTTGGGTAAACCAAAGATTAATTTACACCCATGGCTACGGAGTGGCCATCAGCCCGGTAAACGAAGTAACCGGTGAAGGTTTGCCAAATTTCTTTATTAAAGACATTCCTCCCACAGGTGTAAAGGATATTCCGATAGAGCGTCCGGAAATATATTTTGGTGAAGAGGCCAGCCAGTATGTAATTGTAAATACTGACACTAAGGAATTTGACTATCCAAAGGGAGATCAAAACGTATACAGCACCTATCAAGCCGATGCCGGTATAAAGCTAGATTCAATCGTTAAAAGGTTGCTTTTTGCCTATACTTTATCAGATTACAAACTATTGTTTACCAGTGACATCACAGACCAAAGCCAAATACTGATGTATAGGAATATTCGGGAACGGGTGCCGAAAATTGCCCCATTTTTGTCCTATGATGATGATCCTTATATTGTGGTTTCCAATGGTAAACTGTATTGGATGTGGGATGCTTATACCACCACCGATCGCTATCCATATTCAGAACCATTTCAAAATACCGGTGAAAACTATATACGCAACTCGGTAAAAATTGTTATAGATGCTTACACCGGACAGCTGAATTTTTATATTGCAGATGCTGAGGATCCATTAATTAAAGCATATAGCAAAATATTTCCTAATATGTTCCAATCCCTTGATCAAATGCCTGAGGGTCTAAGGGCTCATATTAGGTATCCCATTGATCTATTTGAAGTGCAGGCAAATATGTATACCAATTATCATATGGAAAACACCCAAGTCTTTTATAACAAAGAGGATAGATGGGAATTACCCACCGAGATTTTTGCTGGTGAAGAAGTAAAACTAGAGCCTTATTTCACTATCATCAAACTGCCAGATTCGAATAAATTGGAATTTGTTCAAATATTACCCTTTACGCCCACTAATAAAAAGAACATGATTGCATGGCTGGCGGGCCGATCTGATGGTGAGAACTATGGCAAATTGCTGGTTTATGAATTTCCGAAACAAGAGTTGGTATATGGCCCTATGCAAATTGAGGCTAGAATTGACCAAGATACCACTATTTCACAACAGTTAACTCTATGGAACCAAAAGGGGTCATCGGCTATGAGAGGTAATCTATTGGTGATACCGATCAAAGATTCAATTCTTTATGTGGAGCCCCTTTACCTACAATCAGAGCAAAGTAGTATGCCCGAGTTGCGCAGGGTTATAGTGGCCCATGGTGATCGAGTGGTGATGGAACCAACGCTAGATTTGGCCTTGGAGAGAATTTTTGGTGACGGAACTAAGAAAGAACAGCCGGGCGATGGACAACAACCGCCACCAGATCAAGTGGTCAGCATACCGGATTTGGCTAGGGAAGCAGCCCAGTTATATAATCAGGCTCAAGAGCGGTTGCAGAGTGGTGATTGGTCAGGTTATGGTGAAGCACAACAAAGGCTAAAAGAGACACTGGATCGTCTAGTGGAACAGTCAAACTAGTAAAAAGGGCTGTTGCATAATTTTGCAATAGCCCCTTTTTGTATGTGCGCCCGGCATGGGCATTATCTATAGGGTGAAAGTCCCGAACGGTACGTACGGTGGTGTGAGAGGACGGGAGTTAATCGCTCCCTGCTACTCGATTAAAGGATAATAATGGTTAATATTTTAGTTTAATTATAATATAATGTTGGTATATAATAGTAAATAAATTAGATTAGAGGGATTTATTATGTTAAAAAATTACACTGAAATCGCCACATTGCAGCTGTTGGATTATGTTTTGGATAATTACAAAAAAACCCACCCCAATCTTTGTGACTGTGAGCGTTGTAGACAAGACATAATGGCCATTGCCCTTAATCACTTGCCGCCGCACTATGTTGTTACAGATACCGGAAAGGTTATTACTCAAATTTCCTTTGACCATTTTGGAGGCAAAGCCCAGGTGATATCACAAATAGTCAATGCTGTAGAAATAGTGATGAACAACCCCAGGCATGAAAAATAACATCCAATATCGATCTACAATCCATAGATAATAAAACCACCTCCAAATACATGTTTAAGGATATGTAAGAGGTGGTTTTATGTTGTCTAGCTGGTCCGTTGTCAGCGTAAATTAAATCATTGGTAGAGTATGGTATATTATCAGTAGGATTAGGAGATTATTCTAATAGGTAATTGTAAGCAAAGGAGGAGTATTAATGAAAATCGCTATGTTTTCTGACAGCTATCACCCCTATACCAGTGGAGTGGTCAGATCTGTAGAAACCTTTACACATGAACTAACCGAGATGGGCCATGAGGTTTTTATTTTTGCTCCTAACTATCCCAATTGTGAACAGGAAAAGGGGGTTTACCGTTTCTTTTCTATTCCATCTCCCACAAATAAGGAATTTACACTGGCAGTTCCGTTTTCATTAAGTCTATGGACTAAAATAAAGCAACTGCAGCTAGATGTTATACACGTTCATTCCCCATTTTTGCTAGGCAGATTAGGTGCCCGCTGGGCGCATCGCTTGGATATTCCATTGGTTTTTACCTATCATACTCTTTATGACAAGTATGTACACTACGTCCCCTTAGGGCAAAATATTACTAAAGGTATTACTCAGCGGGTCACCATCGACTTTTGCAATCAATGCCATAAGGTGGTGGTGCCGACGGCGGTAATAGCGGATTATTTAAAAGAAAACGGAGTTAATGTCCCAACAGAAGTGGTGCCCACAGGCATCGATATTGATGAATTTAGGAGGGCAGACAAACAATGGTTAAGAAATAAATACAATATTCCAGCGGATTATAAGGTGCTTTTATTTGTGGGTAGATTAGGTTTAGAGAAAAATATTAATTTTATATTAAAAAGTTACCAAGAAGTAGTTCAATACTATCCGCAGACAGTGTTGGTGATAGTGGGAAGCGGGCCAGAGGAAGAAAACTTAAAAACTATAGTTAATCAAAGTGGTCTGAACAATAAAGTAATCTTTACTGGAAAGCTCTCTAAGGAAGATACAGTGAAATGTTATGCCGGTTCAAATATCTTTGTCTTTGCCTCAGTAACAGAAACCCAGGGTTTAGTGCTGGCTGAAGCCAAGGCTGCTGGTTTACCGGTGGTGGCCGTCGATGCATTTGGTGTATCGGAAATGGTTACCAATGGCAAAGATGGTTATCTATGTCCTTTAGATGTCAACATATTTACTAACAGTTTAAAAAGCATCCTTAGTAATGGGCCATTATGTCAAGTTATGGCCGAACATGCGTTGAAAAACGCCGAACAACTTTCCGCAAAGCAATGTGCAAAAAGACTAGAAAGGGTGTATTATAAATTACTACCTGATTATCAACTGCAAAGCAAACTCCATGGTTAGTGACTAGATTTAATGATCAAAACCTTAGCAGGACTCTAATTAGCAATGTGGAAAATAGTGATATATGTAACAATATTGAAAGGGGTTGAGGCAATGAATCAGCACTTAAAGGAAAAGGTTATTAGAAATTTATCTTGGGATTTTAAATTTGAGGATGAGTTTAAAACTAACGCCCATGGTTACACTTTTATTATTGACGTTTTAAATGGTGCAGCTATGGTCTCGCTGTATCGCTTTTCGCAATATGGCTGTAAAAGTGAACCTCTGGAGGAAAAGCAACCGCCCATGGATATGCTAAAGAAAGCATTAACAGAACAAGGAAACGAGCTGATGGGTGATGGGTTTTATTATTTAGATCAAGACCTAAAACATTGGGTGGAAAGAGAAATTTTAAAAATAGCATAACCAGCACAAACCCTCTGTAAAATTGCAGAGGGTTTGTTAATTTAATGTTAAAAGATAGTTACATGTAAAGGGATTTTAACTTATTTAAAGAATAATAATCATGGAAAAAATATATGTCAAAATATGTTGTAAAATTTTAATCTCACGAGCTTTTAAGCAGTTTATTGAGGATAACTGTTAAATACTAGTGTTTATGAACAAACTACAGTAAAAAAGTGTGATCTTCAATAAAATATGTTTTAACAATTCAGGGTGGTGATATACACCGTTACATATCTTATAAAGGTATTAGATAGATAAAAATAATAGATATATGGTATTTGAGAAAAATGATTAGTGGAGGCGTTTGTTGCTAGCTTTTAAATAATCCGTTTGGAGGCAAAAGAATGGAATTATCTTTACAGGAGTTATTATTCAATGCTGTTGGTGGCTTAGCTATATTTCTTTTTGGTATAAAATATATGTCTGATGCACTGCAAAATGTAGCCGGCAGCAAAATGAAAAATTTTTTAGAAAAGGGTACTAAAACACCTATCCGTGGTGTTCTAACGGGTACACTGGTCACTGCCTTGATTCAAAGCAGTAGTGGTACAACAGTACTTACCGTTGGTTTGGTTAATGCGGGGCTGTTAAGCCTGCGGCAGGCAATTGGTGTGATAATGGGTGCCAATATTGGTACCACAATGACTGCCTACCTAATCGGTTTTGATTTAGCGGCATACGCACTACCTATTATGGCAGTTGGAATGATACCAATATTTTTTCTTAAAAACAAGCAATTAGCTGGTATTGGACAAGTATTATTTGGCTTTGGCATGCTTTTTTATGGCATGGATATTATGGGCGATGGTTTAAAACCATTAAAAGACCTGCCAGTATTTGCCGAGCTAATGCTTAGCGTTGAAGATAACCCGCTGTTGGGGGTAGCAATTGGTACTGCACTGACAATGATTGTTCAAAGTAGTAGTGCCACCATTGGTATATTACAGGAACTGGCCAGCCAAGGTGCGGTAACCTATCTGCAAGCTTTGCCAATCTTATTTGGCGATAACATCGGCACCACGATTACCGCACTGCTGGCATGTATCGGCACTTCCGTTGCAGCCCGACGTACTGCCCTGACACACATGCTTTTTAATATTAGTGGTACTGCAATATTTTTGCCTTTAACAATATTAGGGGTATTTCCGGAACTAGTAAAATTATTTACAAACTATGTGTTTATATTACTGCCTGGTTTTGATGCTACCTGGGAGACTTTAAATATCAGAATGCAAATAGCCCAATCCCACGGTGTTTTCAATATCACCAATAAATTAGTGCAACTACCATTTGTTGGGGTGCTAGCCGCAATAGTGACTAAATTGGTACCTGGTAAAATGGTTGAGGTAAACATGAATACCAGATATCTGGAGCCTAGACTATTGCAGCAACCAGAGGTGGCATTAAGTCAGGCACAAAAAGAACTTGTACGCATGGGTGACCATGCTAGTAAATTTTTTAGCAACTCCATTAAGTTTTTCTTCGATACCAAAGACAAAGAAGTAAACCCTTTATACATGGAACAAACAGAACAACTCATCAATAAACTTGATGAAGAAATTACCAATTATGTAGTTAGAGTAACGGCTGAAAACAGACTGACAGAAGAACAGTCAAATTACTCTTCTGTATTGTTACATGCCGCAAATGATTTAGAAAGAATCGGTGATCACGCCGATAATATTGTGGAACAGGCAATATATGCTGTGGAACATAAACTTACCTTTAGTGAAGAAGCATTGAACAGCATCAAAAATATGTATGAATTAACCCATGAAACATTAGAGTTGGGTTTGGAAGCTTTAAGAAACAATGACCAGGATTTGGCCCGCAAAGTAATCCAAAATGAAGTGATTATTGACAGTCTTGAGCGGCAATTTAGAGAAGGACATATTTATCGGTTAAATGAAGGCCAATGTAGTGGGGTTGCAGCCGGAACTGTGTTTCTTGATATCCTAAGCAATATGGAACGGGTTGGTGATCATGCTGTTAATATTGCAGAATACGTTTTAGGAGAGATGGGTGCTCTAGAAAGAAGATATGTAAAGTCTAAGACCAGTCAAATTGCCTACGGCAATACAACTGGTAATAAATAGGGAAAAAGTAATTAAACCGCTTAAATGGCGGTTTAATTTTTATTATTCCAGCATAGGTTGCATTTGATTTTGTCAAAGGGTAAAAACTTAAATTAACAGGGGTTAGGCAAAAAACTAAAGGTTATTTTACTTTTACGCAGAAGTATAATAAGAGGGGGTGTGGCATGTCTTGAATTTTAGTTTTTCAGATATAATACTAATATTATTGTTAAGTTTAATAGTATTTGGTCCCAATAAACTTCCGGACATAGCAAAATCTTTAGGAAAAGGCCTCTACGAATTCCGTAACATCACCAATAAAGTTTCGGAAACCATTAAAGAAGAATCCAATAATATAAAAAAAGAAGTTAGTATTAAGGAAGAGTCCGGATCAAATGATTTAAAAAAAGAAAAAGAAATTAACCTTGATAAGTAAGCTAAACTGTGCTTTTGCCATTGAGCTTAACCTTTATTAACTGTAGTGCTATTTTTACGCCTAATTTTTTGCCTTTTCTTATCAGTATTCGGTATTTCTACAGCAGACACCGGTTGAAAAGCAATATCTAGCAAGGAGTAAAATAGTACCCAACTAACTACGAACAAAACCATGTTATGGTAGAAGGGAACCGTGGGTTGATGGACATAAGCAAAGGCAAACCACAATGCCATTAACCCAGTTAAAACTAGGGCAATCTTCTGCAGCAAATGGGACATTTTACAAAGATACCTCCTATGAATGGCAATATATGATTTATTTCAACATAATACCGCATTTTCCTTTTGAAAAACTAATAATCTAAGCCAGGGCAACTTTTGCCCTGGCTTAGATTATTACATAATATTTTTATGTTTGTAATAACTACACTTAGATATACTAACACCCCTCAATTGGTATACAATTTTGGGTAAATTTACAGTACAAAAGTTAATGGTAATGTCAGTATTGGGAATATAGCGCTCAGACCGATGATTACAATATTGGCAATCCGCCGTTTTGGTGCGGAATGATAATTTAGCTCCCTTAGTTGACATGAAATCCCCTCCCGAAACTGTTTGTTATTATATTAGACGTAAAACAGAGGAGAAATGTGCCATATTTTGTTAAATTTTTATTGATCAATAAACTTTTTTGTTATATATGGAAACCATGAAACCATATTTGCGATTTGTTGTTCGTTGACGTTGTTATTAATGTTATTTAAAAGTCCTGTAACCTGTAAAAATTCCGAGCGTACTAATTGTTCAAATTTATTGCTGTGTACCCTAACGGCATTGACTTTGTTTTTACTACATTCTTGAGGATCAGAGGCCACCAACATTGTCCGACAGGCAAAGGGCCTGGCGGGGTAAATAGAGCAAATATTATTATTTAAGAATGGGCAAGCAATTTTACTTTCCCAGTACTTATTAGCTTCTGAATATATCTCTTCGGGAGAGCACAGGTGCAAATTAATACCGGCATTTTTCAGTTCCTTCATCCATTTATCTAATTTTTTTAATATATTTTTTCTCAAAGATCTAGGCTGTTTATTAATCCATGCGGCTGCTACTAAACCTTCTATTCCTTGGGCCAAGACCTGTTCGTGACAGCAACTGTCGCAACCCTTAGTGCAGGTAACTTTTCTTCCCTGGACAGCGGAAGTCTCTATTATCTTCTGATTAATAATGTCCTCAATTATGGGATAAGATTGTAAATACAATAACTCGCCAACTTTATATGGCCCACCTTGGAGAAACGCTTTGGTCAATTGATCTTGGTTAGGTAGTATGAGGTTATTAGCTATTTGGGGTCACCACTTTCTTTAGCATCAATATAATAAAAATGTCGTGTTATATATAAATTCGCTGACAATCGTATTATTCCTCTTTAAAACTTCCTTAGCACCAATGCAGGTAATTGGTTTTATTTTAGAGAAATAATAAATTACTATCAATGGAGAGGAGAGCAGTCTATGAAACATTTTACTGCGGAAGAGTTGGTTGCAGTATTGACAAAAATTCGTCGGGGCGTTGCATTGACCGCCAATGAATCGGAAACCCTTAAATTGTATCTACCATTGCACTTAAATAGTGATCGGGCTGACAAAATGGCCAAGCTGGTAGAAGATATTAGAAACGGTAAACGTGAACCCCTCAGTAAAAAAGAGCGAATAATGATGCACCAAGAAAATATGGAACAAACTTTAAATAATATTATTAAACAAATTCCCCAAATGAACGATGAACAATTTACCGAAACTTGTAATATGTGTGAGATGCTGCGTAGCCAAATAGCAAGGCATTAATAATGTTTATCTAAAGTAATGAAATAGGTAATCAATACGTCCTCTTTTTATATAGTAGATTCCTGAGAATTTCATTGCCTGTTTAATTTTTTCTCGGTACTTAGGGGTATAACAATGAATATCGCAATTTTTACAAGCTGGTTTAGGGTTTTTAGGACAATTTTGGCGACGCTTGATGGCATAATTACTCAGTTCTTTACATTCTTCGCATAGTGCCAGACTTTTATTGTGTAGTGTAACAGAGTGATGATTTTGATGATTATGTTGGCAATAAGTTTCTATAAATTTTAACACTATATCTATATCTCTATCTATTTTTTGCATAGTCCTCATCCTTTGCATTATATCTAACTACATATTAACAATTAAAATTTGTTTTTGCTGTGATATATCTCATAATAAGAAAGAACCGTTTCATTACGGTTCTTTCTTGGCAATTAGATTAATTTCATTTGGCAGGCAGTTTCTTCCTCGTTGGCATTGCATACATAAATAACTTCGGTGGCGTCTGCAGCCACCATTTTGTTTGGGTGATGCTGTTTTACCTGCTGTATTGCTTGCTCTAAATCACCCGCTTGAATTTCAGTACACGTACTTCCGGGACCGCGCACTGTGAATCTTTTGCTCAATAAACTCACCTCCCTCTATAATCTCTATTAATATTATTGTCAAAAATATCTACTGCTATAATCTGCCAAAGGGGATTTTATTTATTACTGTAGCCATCCGTTTTCTATTCACATGGGTATATATTCTTGTGGTGGCGATATTATCATGTCCCAATAGGTCTTGGATTTCTTCAAGTTTAGCCCCTTGGTCACGCAATATTGTTGCAAAGGAATGTCTGAGTTTATGGGGGGTGATACTTCTGGAAAGGCCGGATAATTGGACATATTTCTGCACCAGGTTTTCCAGTGCTCTACTGGTAAATCTCTTGTTAAGGCGGGATATAAATAGAATGTCCTTATCCTTGGCGTGAACTTTATCCCGGGGCCGGATTGCTAAGTAATTTTTGATGGCTTGATAACAGCTGGCCGTTAGGGGTATTTCTCTTTCTTTATTTCCTTTACCAATGACCCTGAGGAAATTCCCATCAGACGTTTCCATAAGTCCACTGATTTTTACTCCGGCCAGTTCAGAAACCCTTAAGCCGGTGTGTAAAAACATAATTATAATGGCAAAATCTCTTACTTTATATGGTGAATCGCTTTTAGATACTGTTTTTAACAGTTTTTCGGCGCTTTGCACATCCAAATAGACTAACTCCCGTTTGGGTGGTACCCTTCTGGAAATAGTTACTGGATTTCTCGGTAGCAAAGTTAATATTTGCACCAGGTAATTATAAAAGGACTTTAGGGAAGCCAATTTTCTGGCATCTGCATGATAAGCGTCCCCTTTGTTTTGTCTTGGCCTGGTGCTGATGAAATCAGTAAAATATGATTCAATGTCCTTAGGGGTTACAGATAATAAATCTTTATCGGTAACTATGTTCGGATCAATTTTTGTGATGGCCTTATGAATATTTGCACTCTCTGTGGATGGTAGCTTGGCATTACCTTTTTCAACTGCTAACCAGCGGCAAAACAACGCCAAATCAATTGAATATTCATTTATAGTTGTCTTGCTACAATGTTCGGTTCGATATTTGTAATCTAAAAATCGTTGTATCAGTGCTGGTAATTTCATGTAACAACCTCCAATTACTGTTATTAAAAAAATGTTCGATTGTGTTCGGGGGAGAATTCGCTAACCAGATCATAAAAACCTTTTATGTTAACAAAATTGAATAAAAATAATTTAATTTCCAAAGTGGTAGTGGTTATAATGATTTTTAATATAGCAATATTCATGCTATTATAAGCAAGTAACAAAAACATTTTTCAGTGGGTGGTAGGTGTGAAAATTTGGAGCCTAATAATTATCACAATGGCATTTTGTTTTGTGTTATTTGTTTACTTGTCTGGTTTGAATTTTGATATTACGTCGGTATTCAGTGAATCCAATTATACAACAGAAAAGAATACAGATCTGGAGACAAAACTTACTGTTGGGGAGCAAACCGACAATTATATTCAAAGAACATATCAATGGAATTATGCTGCCCGGCAATGGACCTGGACCATTAATATACATGAAGACCATTACAATTACTTTAAAAACCTAAAAAGGCCAATGACAGATGACTATTCCATTTATGTAACCAATGAATTTGATGACGCATATATTGAAAGCCTTGTTAGTAAGTTTAAAAGTGACACTAAAAAGTATGGATTTACCGAACGGGAGACAGTTGATTTTATTGTGGCCTTTGTGCAAAGTTTAAAGTATGTTTTAGATGACGTTTCCACTGGATACGATGAATACCCCAAATACCCGTTAGAGACCTTAGTTGATCAACAGGGTGATTGCGAAGATACCAGTATTTTATTGGCATCGCTATTGCGAGAAATGGGCTACGGGGTTGTATTAATTATGTTTCCAGATCATATGGGTGTAGGTGTTAAAGGTTCACCCGACATGCCAGGTCATTATTTTGAATATGAAGGGTCTAGGTATTATTATGTGGAAACCACTGGTTCAGGGTGGGGAATAGGCAACCTGCCTGATGAATATAGGGGTCAAAAGGCTAAAATACTTCCGTTAATTAGTCGACCGGTGATAACTCATTCCTGGAAATCCCAAGGCACTCCTCAGGGATATAAAGTTACTGTAACATTAAATAATGAAGGAACAGCAGTGGCAAATAACACAAAAGTATATGTGGCCTTCGATGCCGGAAATGGTATGGTATATGACCAGGCTTATAGCGAACCAATATCCATCCCACCACAAACTAAACAAGATATCACCATTAATTTAAAATACCCAAAGAGTGTAAAGACACGGATCATTGTAAAGATAGTGGTGGATGATAAGTTAGTACAGCAAAGTCAATCGGATTGGTGGCAAACATAAAAGTAAAAAACCCGATTTACGGGTTTTTTACTTTTATGTCAATAGTTGATTGTTGAAATATTAACAAAAGTTTTGTATAATACCTTTTTTGGAGGTGATTATTTATGTTTGCCTTTACGCCGGAAGTATATTTAAGAATAATTCTTTCCATGTTTATTGGCATAATAATTGGCTACGAAAGAACTCTATATAATAAACCGGCCGGCATGCGTACTTTCTCACTGGTTAGTATGGGTTCAACACTATTTACGTTAATTTCCATTTATGGCGCAGAATCTTTAAATTATGACGGTATTATCGACCCTTTGCGTGTGGCGGCCCAAATTGTCAGCGGAATAGGTTTTATCGGTGCCGGTGTTATTTATCACAGCAAAAACGGTGGTATGAAACACGGAGTGACCACTGCAGCCGAGCTTTGGGTAGCTGCAGCGGTGGGTATGGCTTTGGGCCTTGGTATGTATGACTTAGCAATTTTAGTGACAGCATGTATTATATTTGCCATCTATCTCGGTCGCAAGCTGGATGATTTTGTTGAGAATAAAGAATTAAAAAAGGAAAGCGAATAGCAGTGTAAATTAAAACAACCGCATCTGACAATACAAGCCAGGCGGTTGTTTTATAGTTTTACTGTTTGTCGATATATAAAGATTCTATTGCAGCCTCTTTATCTTCTTGGGTGGGTTGACTATAGCGCAAAACCATGTCGGCAGAACTATGTCCACTTAGCGATTGCACTAGGCTTAAATCCTTACCGGATCTAACTAATCCGGTGATAAAGGTGTGGCGCAAAGCATGGGGATGTGTACCGTATTTTTTTAATACTCTTTGTACCGACCTGACGCTGATCCGTTGATCTCGGTTGCTGATAAACAGTGCTTCAATATCATCAGTTCGTTGCTCAAGATATTTTTTAATGGCTCGCCTAACTTCAGGGCCTAATGGCAGTTCGCGTTCTTTATCACCTTTACCATGCCGCACCTTTAGCGTTCCGGATCTCGGGCCAATAATAATATCACTTTTATTCAGAGCTGTCAGTTCACTTACCCGAATACCTGTATATAGTAGTACTATTATCATTGCATAATTCCTCAAGTTATGACTGCGATCCGCCTCCCGGACTAATTTTAGACGTTCCTTTTTGGGTAATGATTTTGGCGCATCTTTTTTCTTTTGTTTTGTAAGTTGAATATCTTCTACGGCATCATACTTCTTAGCCCAGCGGCTGAATGATTTAATGGCATGATAAATTTTATTGGTGGTGCTGGCAGTTTTACCACGGGCAGATAGGGAATCTAGGTACTGCTGCACGTCAGATCTAGCGTATGTATTTAAATCAGCCCCGGCATCAATTAACCAACTTTCAAATTGACGTAGCACATATAAATATGTTTTAATAGTGGCAACAGATTTTCCTCGCAATTTTTCTCTGGTATATCGTTCCAAAATATCACTGTTAGACATCAAAAACTCCCCCTAAAATAATTCCACGTCATATTTTTTTAACTAACTGGCAAAACCGTGCAGTATAAGGCTTTTTGATCTCAATGTTTTTATAAATACTTGTAGTGGCAGTAATAATGGCCATATTAACGGCGTAGAATTTATATTCTATGCACTAATTCCACGTCGTAAGCTGTTGCTAGGTAAGAGTATATCATAAATTTGCCAATGGTGTAGATAATACTCAAAAGATAGCGGTTGATATTATTTAAAGCACAGGCGGCTGTTTAATTCCCTCAGGATATTTTGAGGAGTAATCCCACAGTGAGCATTTTTATCACTGCTTAAAACGGGCGGTATAAATGTAAGAAATGTTAATAACTGTAAAGCACTTGATATTATGCGGTCTTGGCCAAGGGGAGGGGAGATTGTTAGCTTATTGACATAATGAGTTTAAATAATTAGGTGTTTAAATTATAGCAATTCAAAAGCTGCACTCCTTTAACATTCAGCCGGTGACTATATATGGGTAGCATATTAATAGTAGGGCTAAAGAAGCATCTGCTTGTATTAAAATCTAGACAAGGGTAAAGGGTAGGGGAGGTCAATACATTTTTATTTACAAACAGATAGGTAAATATTTATAGGGCAACACTGCAATTTGTGCTATACTCAACTTCGCAAAACCTACATTTTGCGAAGTTGAATGAAAAACGTTATATATGGGCTTCTGCTATTTTGTAAACCAAAGGATATTCTATTATGTTAACCACGCTATTCAATGTTATTAATATGCTGGCATATTTACAGTTTTAGTTGCTATAAACGATGAAATGGCACCTAACACCTCAATTCATTAACTGGCTTACAGTCTTTTATCGAAAAGACAGCTGCATGCCCCAAAAATGACCTAGTAAAATGCCTTTTAGGGCTGTTGTAAATAACTCCTAATCCGATTAGTCCTTGTTAAATCAAACTAGCCTTAAAACGCCGTAATATTTTGCCTGCTTAGTGCCCCTTTGTTAAAGGCCTCTGGAAAGGCTGCTGATCACTTAATAGAAGGAGGGAAAACTAATTTATGTAATCACTTAGGTTCTGAGCAATAATATTTGTGCTGTCTTTAATTCAAATCCTATAGCCAATTGTCATTCGGTTGATTGCAAAACAATATATGTTTGCTTTCTGGCAATGTTTTACAGGACCCTCTTTCAAACCCTTAGTTAACATAATACTTATTAGCGGAACCAATATTGTATTAAAATTGGCTCAATTTCAATTAACACTTTATTGATAATCCATTGAGCCAATTTTTTATTCCAATTTTATATATGGACAATGTCAACCCAGATAATTATTCTTTAATTAATTTTTTGGCCTTATTTTTAAGATCTTCCGGTATGTTGACGCCCATGCGTTCAGCAGCCTTTAAATTAATAGTTAAATCGGACCCCTGTTGACTCTGAATAGCCATATCATGGGGTTTTTCTCCGTTAATAACCCGCACTGCCATCTCACCGGTGGTGCGGCCCAATTGGTAATAATCTATACCTACCGTGGCCAACGCCCCTTTCTCAACAGATTCTGATTCGCCGGCGATAATAGGTATGTCATTATCTTCGGCCACTTTAATTACCGCAGACACTGACGAAATAACCATATTGTCAGTTGGTAAGTAAATGGCATCCACTCTACCCACCAATGACTGGGCGGCTTGCATTACCTCGCTTGACGCCGTTACAGTTACTTTAACCAACTCCAATCCCAGTTCCGGTGCTGACTGATCGGCAATATCAACTTGAATTTGCGAGTTGATTTCACTGGAGTTATAGATAATGCCGACTTTTTTCGCCCCAGGGACGAGATCTTTAATCAGTTTCAATTGATCTTTTACCGGGTTCATATCAGTGGTACCCGTTATGTTGGTTTCTGGTTTATCTTTGCTCTTAACCAGCTTTGCACTGACAGGATCAGTGACGGCGGTAATCAGTATCGGCAATTCGCTAGTTTCATTGGCCATGGCCACCGCTGACGGGGTTGCAACGGCCAATATTAAATCATTTTGATCTTCCACTAACTTTCTGGCGATGGTTTGTAAATTTCCCTGGTCTCCTTGGGCGTTATGGTAATCAACCACTAGATTTTCATCTGCTACATAACCATGATCATTTAATGCATCCATAAAACCTTCCCTGGCTGCATCCAGCGATGGATGCTCAACAATTTGAATCACCCCTAGGTTGACACTATCTTGAGCTGGCGTCTTAGTGTTGTCAGTTTCAGAACTACAGCCGACTACAGTTAGTAACAATACCGATGCAACAATTGTCAATAATAGCTTTCTCATCACATTACCTCCAAATAAATAATTGTTAAATGGTGTTTGAAAAGAAGATCTACCATCCTTTCCTCCTTTCAAGGAAAATAAAAAAACTCTCCATCCCTAATGGGACGGAGAGTTATATCCGCGGTACCACCCAAATTGGCAAAAAGCCCACTCCAGTAAGATACGGGAATTTACATCTTGCCAGCTAAGGGTTCAGTCTGGCTTTTTTACACTAACAACGTTAGTGGTCAGATTGCTAGGGTAATAAAAAAACACTTCATCCCTAAGGGACGAAATGTTATTTCGCGGTACCACCCTAATTGCCAGTAGCCTCTTTGCTGGTGCCGAATGTAAAATCCGATACCTCTTCCCTTTTAACGGCGGGAACCCCCGACTACACCTACTGCAATGGTTCAGTGTAGCAACTCCGGAGGGAACTTCAACCAGCCATACCTTAAAGAAGTTTTCAGTCATGACTTCTTCTCCCTGAAAGGCCGAGCATGATTTACTTTTCTCCATCATTGTTATTTAGAAATATACTACTTTTACTTGTTACGTAATTTACCACAATAATTACTTGTCGTCAATAGCCTACTGAAAAATAATTGTTTTATAATCATTATTTGTTTACATAATATTAATTTATGTTAATCATCATCTCTCTTTGTGCCTTAATATAAATTACAACCGGACATATGCCGGTTGTAATTAAAACAATTATTTAACTAATTAATATGTGAAAGTAAATGCGCCAATTTTGGCAGCAAAGGGTCTCGATTGTAGCCATGTATTAGTTACGTCTGACTCAAAGAAGTAAATGGCTCCTTTGGTTGGATCCCAGCCGTTGACTGCGTCTTGGGCAGCTCGGCGGGCAGAGTCTGTAGCCGGTTTATTTATATATCCATTCATTACAGGGGTAAATTGATAGTAACCATAACTTTTTTCGTAAATCACCCCTGATATGGTGTTGGCAAAATCTTTATGTTTTACTCGATTCAGTACCACAGAACCAACAGCCACTTGGGTGGTGTAACTTTCACCTTGGGCTTCGGCGGTAATTAATCTGGCCAACAGGTCTAATTCACCATTGGAAACACTATTAGTTGAACGACTAACTGAACCGCGATCGCTCGCGTTGGCTGTTGGGATGCGCAATTGTTGCCCCGGGTAAATTGATGAACTGCCTAGATTATTTAGACGTTGTATTTCTTGATAACTAACACCATATTTTTGACCAATTAAGTATAAGGTGTCACCCTTTACAACGGTGTGAATACCTTGTCCACCATTACTGCTGCCTGTGGGAATATATATTTTTTGCCCCACATAAATTGTGGTACCGGATATGCCATTGGCTTGCTGAAGCTGAGCTGCGGATACTCCGTATTTTTGACCAATTAAGTACAGAGAATCACCTGGCTGCACTGTGTAAGTGATTGCGGCTTGTGCACTACTTATCGGTGCTGTCGCTATAAAAACCGTTACCAATAAACCCATTAAAAATAACCCAATTTTTTTAAACACTCTACTCCTCCTTTATAATATATAGGCTACGAGTTATAAATTTCGACATTATATTACAAATTACCTTTATGAAAAAATTGGGTGCTGGTTACGGCTATATAAAACAAAAAACCTGACATTTAATCAGGTTTGGGTAAAATAATTTTTTCAATTATAATCCCGTTATAATCACCTTCGTTTAGACATTTACCACAATTATCACACACCTTGCCTTTGTCTAAATCACAAAGATTGCACTCCCCACAGTAATCGCAGATTTCATGTTCGTCTAACACACAGGCAAAATTTTGATTAACCGGTTCCCTCTTTAGTTTTTTAATATGATACTTGGACAAAAGTAAACACCCCAATACCTACATTTATTCTGCTGTCGCTTCATTAATTTGCCTTTGGTGATGGTTGTGATTAGCTTTAAAGTTTTTTGCGGCTAATATCACCAGTAATAACGCCACTGTAATTAATATTATTGTCCCCCCTGGCGGCAAGTCCAGATAAAAAGAGGCATATAGTCCAGAAACAACAGAGATCATACCAAAGGAAATGGCATATAACATCGCCCTGCGAAAACTTTGGGCCACCTGAAGTGCTGCTGCCACCGGTAAAATCATTAAAGACGATACCATTAAAATACCAACAATTCTCATAGCCACTGCAACGGTCAATGCCGTAATGATGGTAAAGATAGTGTTTATTGCTTTTACTGGCAATCCGGAAATTTGAGCAGTTTCTTCATCGAAGGTTATCAAGTAGAGTTCTTTAAATAAAACCGTTATTAAAATTAATACTATAGCTCCGGATATTAAAATCACCATGACATCGGTATTATCACTAACCACAATACTGCCAAACAAAAAGGACAGAATGTTGGCATTTAAACCATTGCCAATACCTAACAGTACAGCGGCTAAGGCCACCCCCGCCGAAAGCATAATGGCAATGGATAATTCTGAATAGTACCGATATCGTTGACGAAGGTTTTCTATCAATAACCCGCCGCCCACAGCAAATATAGAGGCGCCTAAAACCGGATTAATTCCAGCAAGTAAACCTGCAGCAACCCCGGCCAAAGATATATGCGATAAGGCATCGGCTATTAAAGACATCCGCCTGAGGGTAATAAATAGGCCCACCAATGGACAGATAACTGAAATTACCAAACCGATGATAAATGCCTTTTGCATAAATTGATACTGGAATATTTCCATCAAATTATACCCCTTAATATTATTGTTGATAAGCCCATAGGCTTTTGCTACAGCTATAGTTTTCTAATGAATTATTGCTTCCGCTGTGGCATCCGCAGTGACAAATCTTTTTGTCTAAACATACTTGACGATTGACAATTTTAGAAATTACTTCTGGCTCATGGGAAACTATTAACAGCGTTAACCCCTGATTGACATTTAATCTTTTTAATAATTGGACGATAATTTCCTGTGCTTGCACGTCGACTCCCACTGTTGGCTCATCCAGTACGAGCAAATCGGGAGTGGCCACCAGCGCTCTGGCGATAAATACTCGCTGTTGTTGACCGCCCGAAAGGGTGGAAAGCAGTCTGTTTTTCAACGGATATAAGCCCACTAATTTTAGGGCATCTTCGGTTTGGGCATAATCACTTTTGGTTAGGCGCCGAAATAAGCCGCGTGTGGCAATTCTGCCAGCCGCCACAGCCTCATAGACAGTGGTGGGAAAACCTTGGTTAAATGCCGTCGCTCTTTGGGGGACATAACCAATACGCTGCAACACCTTACCGTTAAAGTTGTTATCTCCAAATAATTTTATCGTTCCACTTACCGGCTTTAATAGCCCCAATATTAATTTAAGCAGTGTGCTTTTTCCTGCCCCATTGGGTCCGGTAATGGCCACTGCATCGCCGGGATTTACAATTAAGTTTATGTTTTCTAAAATATTGTGACAGGCATAACCAAAGGTCATGTTTTGTATTTCAATGACAGCATTATTTTTCATTGGTATCCCCCAATGCCATGGCCAAATTATCAAGATTTTCTTGCATGATAGAAAGATAATCTTTACCCGCCTTTATTTCATCAGCGGTAATGCCGGCGACTGGGTTTAAAATTAATGTTCCGCCGCCAATTTCATTAGCCAACGTTTGTGATACCTTGGGATTAACCATGTATTCAAAAAATACATATTTAATATTGTGCTCTTGGGCAATCTTTACTATTTCCGCCAAACGCGCTGGACTGGGCTCAGCCTCTGGGGACAGGCCTCTGATGGAGATTTGCTCTAATCCATACTGTTTGGCCAAATAACCGAAAGCATCATGGGAAGTTATAAATATTTTAATGGGCACGTCGGCTAATACCGCTTGATATTTTCGATGCAGCGCATCTAACTTTGCTAGATATTGCTGACAATTACTTTGATAATCAGCAGCATGCTGGGGATCAATCTCCGTTAGTGAGTTAGCAATATTGGCAACTTGTTTTTTGGCATTTATTGGGTCTAACCATATATGGGGGTCTGCCCCATGCTGATGTTCACCATGAATTTCGTCACCCTTTTCTAGCGCTATGCCGATACTGGAATCAACAACCGCTGGCTTATTTTCGCCTAAAGAGGAGATGATTTGATCCACCCAAGGCTCCAGACCAGCGCCACTATAAATTAGCACATCGGCATCATGCAGTTTCGCGATGTCCTGGGGTGAAGGCTCCCAACTGTGGGGTTCTGCACCTGCAGGTATTAAATTTACAACCTCTACATGGTTACCACCTATGTTTTTGGTAAAGTCGTACAACGGATAAATTGTAGTATAAATGGTTATTTTGTCGTTATCGACATCGGCACTGGGTGAAACCGTTGTTTCGTTACATGCTGTTAACGTCAGACAAATTAATACACCTACTAACCTCAGCAGCAATTTTTTATATCCCATCAATATACCCCCCAGCAGTTTTATAGGCACTTGCTACAGTAACCAAATATTTCAAAATTATGAGTGGTAACTTTAAATCTTTTGCTAGCGATTTTATCGTTAATTAACTCCATCGGACAAAAATCCAACGCTTCGGAGCAACCACACTTAATGCATATTAAATGATGATGATGATGGCTCACATGGGACAATTTAAACCTATTCTTACCATCACCAAAATCAGTCTCACATATGATATTCAATTGCTGCAGTAATTTAAGATTGCGATAGATGGTATCTAAACTGACATTTGGTTGATTTATTATTACTTGTTGGTGTATTTCTTCCGCAGTTTGCATTTTATCTTCAGAGAGTGCCTTTAGTACCTCTTGGCGTTGTGGTGTCAATTTGTATCCGCCCTCTTTAATTTTATCTAAATAACAATTATAGCTGGGCAAATTAGATCCCCTCCTAATTAATAATTATTACTATTTAGGAACATTATTACTTATATCACAATTGTTAAATTGTGTCAAGAATACTACTAGATTATAGTGGGAATTAAATGCTCACTCTAAAGGGATGGGTTAGTAACACACTTGATAAAAAATAATAAAAATCCAGCAGTGGTTTTTTGGGCTTGGGATAATGTGATTGTAGTTATCTGATGATAGGCATTTTCTGAAACACTGCCAGTGACTTGGGGATATAAACCCCAGGCTAATTTTGCATTGTTATCAATCCAATTATTTACCGAATCATTACTTATATCATAACACCCGCACTTATTAACTGTATATTTTAAATAATGATTCTGAACCCATTTTTCATAGCGACTGTGCCCTTTAAAGGGGATACCACGGGCATGGTGTGGCACACACATATCTTGCACTAAATGTACTGCCGCACCTAAATAAAACATGCTTTTATTAATTACACCTTGCTGCCAATAATGCACTGCCCTTTTAAAATGATAATTACACTCGTTTTTAGCATCGGGCCAGGGCCAAATGCCTTTGTTTTTATAGGGGTCAAAGTAGTGAGAAAAGTTTTTCCACCCTTTATCGGCCCATACTACTCCTTCATTGATAAATCCAAGTTGATTATGAAAATAACGTGACAACTTTTTGTGGCCATCATTATATAAAATTATAATAGCCTGTTTATTAATAAAAGTATGGGTGTCTCCAGGTATATGATCAATTATCCTTTGGATGGGAGCAGCTACGCTTAATAAAGCTTTGCAGGCATTCCAGGTTATTTTATTCAATTTATACTCCTTTATGGCTTTGTTATCATATATTTTGTCCATAAATATGGAAATAAATGCAAAAAGCATGCAATCAATAATTGCATGCTTTAAACGGCTAATATAAATTAGATGGTTACTCCTGATAGTACTTTGCGTACTGATTGGAAGGATTTATTTAAGGCAGCTTTTTCGCTGTCAGTTAAATCAACTTCAATGATTTTTTCCACACCGTTGCCGCCAACAATTGCCGGAACACCGGCGAAAATATCCCTTTCACCATATTCACCCTGTAGGAACGCCGCCACTGGCAAAATGCGTTTTTTATCTTTTAATACCGCTTCGGCCATTTGGATGGCGGAAGAAGCTGGTGCATAATAGGCGCTGCCGGTTTTTAAATAACCTACAATTTCTGCTCCCCCCTTGCGGGTGCGTTCAATAATGGCGTCAATGCGATCTGCGGGTATTAGTTTTTCAATGGGTATACCGCCGGCATATGTATAACGTACCAAGGGAACCATGTCATCCCCATGACCGCCCAGCACAAAAGCACTGACATCCTCAAAGGATACTCCCAGTTCTAAGGCCACAAAGGTGCGATAGCGAGCTGAGTCCAACACTCCGCCCATACCAAACACTCTATTGGGGCCAAAGCCGGTATTTTTATAAACTATATATGAAATGATGTCCACTGGGTTTGAAACACAAACCACATAGGCATTGGGAGAATATTTGGCAATATTTTTGGCCACTTCGGTGGCAATTTTCGCATTTGTGCTTAATAAATCGTCCCGGCTCATGCCCGGTTTGCGGGCTATCCCTGCAGTCACTATTACCACATCTGAATCCGCAGTGGCAGCATAGTCATTGGTGCCAATAATGTTGCAATCATAGCCTTCTAATGGTGCAGCCTCCATTAAATCCAAGGCTTTACCTTGGGCGATGCCCTCAGCCACATCCACTAAGACTATATCGCCCAGTTCCTTGGTTGCAGCCAAATGGGCACATGTTGCACCAACATTTCCTGCACCAACAATTGTTATTTTGTTTCTCTTTTTCATGTTGAACCCTCCAAAAACTACTTAAATTAAATTATCAACAATGTATATTCTACCATGTTACTAAAAATTTTACTAATCGGTTTATAACTTCAATCCAAAATTTAGCATTTTTCGGCGCACAAAGGCAAGTTGTGCTTGTAAAGGTAATTCCATTGGACAATTGTCATCACAAGCCATTAAACCGACACAGCCAAAGGCCCCCTCATCACAACCAACCACCTCAAAATATTGTTGATCAGTGCGCTCATCCCGAGGATCTATTAAAAATCTTGCCACTCGGTTAATTCCGGCCGCCCCTAGGAAATCTTCTCTAATATTTGCGGTTGCACAACCGCCGATACAACAACCACACTCTATACACCGTTCTGCTTCATAGATTTTTAAAGCGATGTCATTATCCATTCGTTCCTCTGGGTCGTTGGGATTAAATTTCTTTTTTGTATGAACCCAAGCTTCAGTTCTTAGGGACAGGTGCCTAAACCATGTGCCAGTGTCCACCGATAAATCACCGATTAATTTAAATACCGGTAACGGCATTAAAGTTATGTCAACTGGCAGTGTTTTGGTTAAGGTTTTGCATGCCAATCGCGGTCGACCGTTTATAAGCATCGCGCAAGAACCACAAATGGCAGCCCGGCATACAAAATCAAATTTCAATGATGGGTCAAAATTTTCTCTAATGTTGTTCAAGGCCACAAAAATAGTCATACCCTCTGTTTCTTGTAATTCATAGGCTTGCATGTAGGGGGCAATGTCAGGATTAATGGGGTCAAATCTAAAAATATTAAATGTTAAAGTCCTTGTGCTCATTGTGACCCTCCTTTATTATCCTTACCAACTGAAAACTCTCCATAACCCCGGTCACCCGGGGGAATTTCTGTTATTTTTATCGGTTCATAGTCCAATTTGGGTAGACCTGACCCCTCCGGCCAATAGGCCAGTGTGCGCTTCAACCAGTTTTGATCATCCCGCTGGGGATAATCTTCTCTGAAATGACTGCCTCTACTTTCAGTTCGCTGCAAAGCACCGAAGGCAATGCATAAAGCCAATTGTAGCATGCCAGGTAATCGCAAAGCTAAACTCATTTCAGGATTTGCGCCCTGCCCATTTGATCGCAGGCTGATATGTAATGACCGCTGATATAAATCCTGCAATTTAGCCACAGCCTGTTGTAAGCCAGTTGCCGTTCTAAATATGCCCACATGTTCCATCAAGGTATTTTCCATTTGGGTTTTCAGATGATAGACATTTTCCTGGCCCCTTCTGCCATCAATTAAATCAGATATCTTTTCAACACAATTATTAACCTGTTCTTTAATTGTGCTACTGTTAAAGGACAGCGTTGTACCCAAGGTATACTCAGCAACTTTTTGTCCCACAACCATACCGGAAACGATGGTTTCTGCTAGCGAATTGCCCCCCAATCTATTAAAACCATGGAGATCCCAACAGGCCGCTTCACCACAGGCAAACAAGCCCTTTAGCCCGTAAGCGTAACCGTCGATATTTGTTCGAATACCACCCATGCCGTAGTGTTGGGTGGGTCGAACCGGTATCAAATCTTTAACTGGATCAATGCCGGCAAAATTGCGGCAGATGGTGGCAATCTCCCGTAAGTTGGTGTTAATATGCTTTGGCCCTAAATGACGGATGTCTAACCACAGATGCTGGCCATAGGGACTATCCACACCATAACCTTTACGAATGTGTTGCATCATTCGCCGGGCAACAACATCCCGGGATGCCAGTTCCTTTTTGTTGGGTTCGTAATCTGGCATAAATCGATAATGGTTTTTATCTAGCAAGTAACCACCGTCACCCCGGGCACCTTCGGTAATTAATATCCATACCGGCACTAATCCAGTGGGATGAAATTGGACCGCTTCCATATTTCCCAACGGTACAATCCCGGTTTGTAAAGCCAAAAACATGCCAGTACCCTCATTAATTACTGCATTGGTGGAAGCACCATAAAGTCTGCCATAACCACCGGTGGCAATTACCGTCGACTTAGCTAAATAGGTGTGTAGTTCCCCTGTTCTGAGACATCTGGCCACCACCCCTAAGCATTTTTCATCATTATGTATAATTCTTATTGCTTCCATGCGGTCATGCATGGTAATGCCTAATTTGATTACCATACTGTCCACATTATACTGCAATGAGTGTCCTGTCCCGTCTGCTGTGTAACAGGTTCGCCATTTGGCTGTGCCGCCAAAGTTTCGGGCGGTAATTAAACCAGCATACTCCTTTAAGTCCTCTATCTCCTTGCCATCTGCAAGTTTTTTTCTACCGGCCGTTACTCTGCTCCAAGGAACCCCCCAATTGGCCATTTGCCGCACTGCGATGGGGGCGGTATCACAAAACAGGCGGGCTACATCTTGGTCGCAACCCCAATCGGAGCCCTTTACAGTATCTTGAAAATGGATATCGGTGCTATCACCACGTCCCATGGCACAATTGCCCAATGCAGCCTGCATTCCACCTTGGGCAGCTGTGCTATGGGAACGGCGCGGAGGTACTAAGCTTAAAATTATCACGTCTAAACCACTTACTGCCGCTTCAATGGCTGCCCTTTCTCCCGCCAATCCTGCGCCCACCACTAAAACATCTGTAATATGTGTATTATTGTTGTTCATTACATACCTCCTAACCGCATGAAGGCAAAAATAGTAGCTAAACCGATAACCAATATCATCATGGTGACAATACTAATCATTATGCCCACTGGCCTGCGAGAGAACCAACCCCACTTAACAAATTGCCGGTATACACCAATACCGGCATGTAAAGCGGCCACCAGCAATAGTAAAATATAAAATCCCCAATGGGACGAGGCCCGCTGTGCACTGCTGGTTGCTTCAATGGGCCAATTGGTAATTACTACCCAGATGTGGATTGATACTAGTACTAATAGCATCATGCCAGAAATTAGTTGAAAAACCCAAGCCCAAGTATTGGGATGATTTAAATTTTTGGCATGGCGCCAGATAATCCTTTGTTCTTGAAATCTTGTGGGTATGCGCCTGCCGGCAACTAAAAAGTGAGTGAAAAAGGCTATAATAACCAGCGGGATACCCAAAAACGGCAGCGAGTTTTGATCTAACATGTGAGCAAGATTATTGAACACCGTGATTCCCAACATAATTGTTGACTCAAAAACTAAATGCATCCCCAAAAAGCCCACCAATATTAAACCTGTAATCAATTGCAATAGATCATAATACAATGCTGTCTTAGTATTTTTAGTAAGGGTTCTCTGTCTTTGCATGTTGCACCCCTCTCATAAAACAAGACATCCGTTAGCTGACTACCGAGTTAAGCGACGGTATTTCATGAAACCTTGAAAAAGCTACCGGCTAATATATTTTTTTACGCCCTCATCATAAAGATCATTTCCATGCACATCGTTCACTACAATAACCGGAAAGTCTTCAACAATAAGCTCATAAATAGCCTCCGGCCCCAATTCAGGGTAAGCAATTATTCGGGCAGATTTGATACACTTACTAATCAGTGCCGCAGCACCCCCAACCGCAGCAAAGTACACCGCTTTATGACTTTTTATGGCTGCAATCACTTCAGGGGACCTTTTACCTTTACCAATCATTCCCTTTAACCCATGTTCAAGGATTCTAGGGGTATAAGCATCCATTCTACCGGCTGTGGTTGGGCCAGCGGCACCGATCACTTGGCCCGGTTTAGCGGGAGTCGGACCAACGTAATAAATAATTTGCCCATTCGGGTCAAAGGGTAATGGTTGATTGCTATCAAGCAATTCCACCAACCTTTTATGGGCAGCGTCTCGGCCAGTGTATATTTTGCCACTTAGCAATACCTGCTGACCTATATGTAGTTGTTCTAAGCTGTCATCTGACAAAGGCGTTGATATTTTAATAGCCAATTAACACACCACCAATTCTATAAAATAACAGATTTATGTCGAGCAGCGTGGCAATTAAGGTTAACTGCCACCGGCAAGCTTGCTATATGAGCGGCAAAGGCCTTCACATGTACCGCCAAAGCGGTGGTTGACCCCCCTAAACCTTGGGGGCCAATGCCCAGTTGGTTTATTTTAGTGAATAATTCCTTTTCCAGTTCAGCCAAATCCGGATCAGGGTTAGATGATCCTATTTCCCTTAACAGTGCCTCCTTAGCCATGATTGCCGCCTTTTCCATCGTTCCGCCAATGCCTACCCCCACAACAATTGGCGGACAGGGATTAGGTCCTGCTGCCTTTACTGTGTCTAATACAAACTTAATAACCCCTTCAATACCGTCTGCGGGTTTTAACATTTTTAAAGTGCTCATGTTTTCGCTACCGCCTCCCTTGGGAGCCACGGTGATCTTTAACTTATCTCCGGGTACGATCTTGGTATGAATTACACAGGGAGTATTGTCTCCGGTATTTGTGCGATTAAGCGGGTGACCTACTATAGACTTACGCAAATATCCCTCGCTATAACCCTTGCGTACCCCGGCATTAATAGCCTCGGTTAACTCACCTCCTGTAATAAGCACTTGCTGTCCCAATTCAAGGAAAACCACTGTAAACCCAGTATCTTGACACATGGGTATATTCTCAGCTTTAGCCACGTTGGCATTATCAAGTAAAATTTTCAAGATATCCTGGCCGCTGGATGATATTTCAGTTTCGGTAGCCCTCTGTAAAGCATTTACCACATCTTTCCCTAAATTAGTACAAGCCTCTTTACATAATTCAGAAACTACAGCTGTGATTTTTTTACATTCCAGTGTTCTAATATTAGTCGCCTCCCTTTAATATGCTAACCACTACATTTTTATATTTTATACTTTTTAATTTTATTGTACAGCGTAGCTAAAGAAATATTTAATGATTCAGCAACTAATAGTTTTCCCTTCATCGATCTTCCATATATCCCCAATGCCCTTTGGATCATTATTTTTTCCATCTCATCCAAAGCCATTACATGTTCCGCTATCGGTTGTATAAACTCCACCGCTCCAAGTAGTATATCATCCTTTATCAGTGGATGGGCATTGCACACCAAGGGAGTAATATCATTACCAATAAATGTAACATGGTCATTAACTGACTGTTTATTTGATAGGGCTTGGGCCATAGCGCCGTGGGGTGATAAATCAAATATATTCTTTTGCACCCTTGCCTCCTGCGATATCCCTGTTAAACGAACAAATACTTTGTTGACGTACAAAATAACTCCTTTACTATCGGCAACTTGCACTGCATTGGGTAATACATCTAAAATTAGTGCAAATCTCTCCATGGAAAACATAGTGTTCACCTACCTTTAAACAATTAATTTATGCATATTTTCCACACCATTTAAATAATTCCTTTTAAATATTACAAATTGTCACAATTCACTAGACAATTAAATTTTATAAAAATTACGAACAAACGTTTTAATGCCCTGGCTTTTATGATATAATTTAATCCAAATTAATGAAAGGATTGTTAATATTGGATCGTAACTTAAATACCAGGGAGCAATCAATATTAAATGTTATAAAAGAAAACATTCGACAAAAGGGTTACCCACCATCGGTACGGGAGATTGGACAAGTGGTTGGCCTAAGCTCCAGTTCCACCGTACATAGCTACTTAAAGAGGCTGGAGGATAAGGGTTACATTAGACGCGATCCTACCAAGCCACGGGCAATAGAGATATTGAGCAATGAATTTAGTTTTGATAGACCTGCTGTAGTGACAGAAAATGAGGAAATAGTTGAAGTACCTTTAGTGGGGCAGGTGGCAGCCGGCACACCTATAACTGCCCAGGAAAATGTTGAAGATGTCATCAACCTGCCCAGAAGCTTCACCGGCTATGGCAATGTATTTATGTTAAAGGTTCGCGGAGATAGCATGATTGAGGCAGGCATTTTAGAAAATGATTTGTTATTGGTGAGGCAACAGCAAAATGCTGTCAATGGCGAAATTGTGGTGGCTATGTTAGATGGCGATGCCACGGTAAAAAGATTCTTTAAAGAAAAAAAACATATTCGTTTACAACCCGAAAATGCTAACATGGATCCCATTATAGTTGATGACGTGCAAATTGTGGGCAAAATTGTGGGCTTAATTAGAAGAATGTAAACTAAAATGCTATGTAGTTTATGTACTACATAGCATTTTATTATTTGTTTTCTGTGCAACTTTTATCCTCTTTACACATACCACATGTACTGCAATAATCCGCTTTATCCTGTACCACATAGCAGTAGGTATCCAGTTCTTTCCAACAGGGTTTATTTGTATTTATTTCCCCTTCACCCTTGGCTTTTCCACCGGGACAATTCTTCACTGTCCAGCAAGGATATAATGCCAACATGTGCTGTACACCAGCAATATTTAATCCTTTTTCGTTAATTAAATAGTGAATAAATTGCAATCGCTTAACATCGTTATTTGTGTATAGTCTTTGTTTATTTCTACGGGCAGGGAAAATCAAGTCATGTTTTTCCCAAATACGCAGGGTTTCGGGGTGCACCTGCAGTAATTCTGCCACTACGCCAATATTATAGAGCGGTTGGTCGTCATTAACCAATACCATTTTGTTATCAACCACCTTTAATTTTAGTTCGCTACTTTATCATTATATAATTACAAAGTCTACTTGTAAATAATTTAATTTAAAATTGTGTGCATTTACAGAAGAAATTACAAATCGTGACTGTAACATTAACTACAAATCGGCACTTTAATGTTTAGCAATGGTGCATGTTGCTGAGCCCCATAAACATCCGTTTCACCCAGCGCCCCCGAAGGGCGGGGTCTGACAATGGTGGCCTTAATGGCCAAAGCCTGGGGAAACTCTACAATATTTATTACTTTATCTGGGCTGATGTTATAAAGGTTAGCAATCAAGGTTTTATTAATTACCCCTGATTTAATGGTCTTTTCGAAACCAGCTTGGTCTTTAAAGATGATATCTAGGGTTAACTCATATGGTCCAGCGTTTTTACTGCGGATTACCTTGGCTAAGTCTGTAATGGGTATAGTTTTCATGTTTATACCTCCATCATCTGAATTGGAAATAGTTTTAACGGATCATCTACTTCAAGAAGATGGTAAATACTAAATTCATACACCGGTCCCACTTTAAAATCAGATGGGGAATAGGGAAAAGCTAAGTTACCAGCGGTGGCAATTCGATCAGGATAACCATAATGAAGCATTGTGCTTCTAGTAAAACTACATATTGTGTTAGCTGTTTCTTGGGTGTCCGCCACAACATCGATGACAATACCAAGCTCGTGACCGGTGGCTTCAGTGGGTTCTAAATCTCCCATGACACCGTTCTTGCCATAGATGTGGAAATGTAAATTATAATTATATCCTTGCTTTTGGAAGTTATCTTTAACCCTAAGTTTCACTGCGTTGATAATTTCATCAATTTTACTGATCATAATAGCATCACGACAGCCAGCAATGGATACCGTCCGATATCCAATTTTTTTGGCGCCTTCTAATTTAACGGTATAGTTAATGGCGGGGACAAATTTGCTGCCAGTTACCTTCACAGCTTTGTCACTATTTTGTTCAAAGGATGTATTCTGTAAACTTAAAATTCCCCCGGGCCCCGGTAATTCATAGGGATTTGTCTTTTCATATAAAGTGTGGGCAGCAACGGACGTTACGCTACAGCGTCTGTTATCGGCCAGGGGTTGAATAATAAAACCGTCCGGTTGAATAATACCCAATGCTGAATCACTGCCGCTGCCGGGTTCTGCAGCAATGGCACCACATTCTAAAATTTTACCCATATGTACGGCTAGTCCTGGGTCGTAACCTTTTCTAATGGCATCGGCCGCAAAAACCGCTGGGTCATAACAACGTCCAGCCAGTATTACTTGCGCCCCTTCATCCAGTGCTTTAATCAGTGGCTCAATTCCCATTTGAGCCACTATATTAGTAGATTTTTTAATGTCCTCCGCGGTAAGTTCCGGGGCCGGATGCAATGGAGTTATCCGGCCTGCCTGTAACTGGTCTAAAAGAAAATCTTTGTCTAATTCTGCTGTAATTACCGCCAGTTTAAAGTGATAATTTTGCTCCTTTGCTATTTCTTTAATAATGTCCAAATTCCATTCCAGATGGCTATTGGCTCCACTGCCACCAGCAGTACCAATTAAAACTGGTATGTTGCGCTCCAAACCTGCGGCAATGATGATTTCTAAATCCCTTTTTACAGCGTTGCGATCGGTAAAGGACACCCCTGCCCCCAGATAGTAGGGCCCAGGGTCGCTGGAACCAGCATCCACGGCAATTACATCTGGTTGATATTTTAAACCTTCGTTAAAGGAAGACTCCGGAAAACCATAGCCTAAAATGGCAGTGGGCGAAAGCACTCGATATTCTTTCATGGCTCATTCCTCCCTCAATATTTACAGTATCATATCACATTATGTTATTTAATATAAATCTATTATTTTGCTATATTTAACACCCGCTCAGCGGCGCTTAGTACACCTAACTTTACATATTCTTTAGATAACCCACCTTGTAAATATACGGCATAGGGGTCCCTTAATGGCCCGTCTGCTGACAACTCAATGGAGGCACCCTGAACAAAGGTTCCTGCCGCCATCACCACCGCATCTTCATAACCAGGCATGCCATCGGGTTCAGGCACCACATAAGAATCCACCGGTGAAGCACTTTGTAATCCACGACAGAACTCCACCAGCTTGTCCGCAGTACCAAGTTTAACGGCCTGAATGATGTCTGTTCTATATTCGTCATAACGGGGTGACACTTCATAATCTAAACGTTCAAATAGCCTGGCAGCAAATACTGCACCCTTTAAAGATTCGGTTACCACATGGGGGGCTAAAAATATGCCTTGCATCAAAAGGCGTTGATGATTCAATGTTGGCCCCACCTCAGCGCCAATACCTGGGGCAGTCCAGCGGTTGGCAGCCATATCCACCAGGTCCTGCCTGCCCACTATATAGCCACCGGTGGGAGCTATACCACCGCCAGGATTTTTAATTAACGAACCAGCAATTAAATCGGCTCCCACATGTAGAGGTTCCCTTGATTCCACCAGTTCGCCATAACAATTATCTACAAAAACAATGGTCTTTGGACTTCTGGCTTTGATAAAATCCACCAACTGCTTAATGCCATCTATATTCAGAGATGGGCGCCAAGCGTAGCCACGGGAACGTTGCACCATCACCATTTTAACGTCAGCGGATAAAGCTCGGTCTATACCATCCCAATCAAGATCACCATTTGGCAGTAGCTCAATTTGATTGTAGTTCACTCCTAATCTTTTTAACGAACCACTGGCATTACCTCGAATACCAATGGTTTCCTCCAAAGTGTCGTAAGGGGAGCCTTGGACTGCCAATAGGTTATCTCCCGGCTGCAGTACTCCCAAAAGGCAAAGGGCAATGGCATGGGTGCCGGAAACAATTTGCCCCCGAACCAATGCAGCCTCCCCACCAAAAACTGCAGCATAAATATTTTCCAGCACATCTCTACCGGCATCTCCATAACCGTATCCACTGCCACCCTTTAAATGAAAATCACTAACCCGATTATCTCTAAAGGCCTGCAAAACCCTTTGATGATTTACTAAGGCCTTTTGTTCTATGGTTTGATAAATATGACCTACTTCTGTCTCCACTTCCTCAGCCAGTTGATATAATTTATTGCTAATCTGCATCATAGTCCTCCTGTCAATTTTCTGTTAAGTCATCGTAAGCATTAATTATGTCCTCTAGTGTGATAATCATTAACTCTTCTCGACTGAGTTTAGACTGCTTATAATTTAGCAAGCGCACCGCTTGCAAACGCATTGAGCGTTCAATTAAATTTCTCACCAACCTGGCATTGCCACTGTTGCGGTGTAGTCTGGCTCGCTCCTTTAATAAAACTCTCATCTGTTCCTCAGCTTCTGGTGTTAACTTATATTCACGTTCGTTGAGCATTAATGTAGCAATCTCCATTAACTGCTGTATAGTATAATCCGGAAAGGTAATATGAATGGGAAATCTTGAGCGCAATCCAGGATTGCTTTCAATAAAATCATCCATTTCCCGTTGATAGCCTGCCAATATTAGAATCAAATTATCTTTATTATCCTCCATTGATTTTACCATACAATCAATACACTCTTTGCCAAAATCTTTATCTCCGCCCCTGGCCAGTGAATAGGCTTCATCGATAAATAAAATCCCCCCCAAAGCCTTTTTTATTTGGTCTCGGGTGCGCTTAGCGGTATGGCCAATATACTCGCCCACCAAATCGGCCCTTTCCACTTCAATAATATGCCCTTTGTTTAGTACACCCATTTCTTTAAATAATTGACCTAGTAGTCTGGCCACCGTAGTTTTACCAGTGCCCGGGTTACCTTTAAATATCATATGTAATACCATTGGCTCATGGGCTAATTTTTCTTTTTCCCTTAATCTCTGAATCTCAATAAAGGCATGCAACTCTTTAATTAGTTTCTTTACACTTTCTAAGCCAATTAATTTGTTGATTTCGTCCATTATTTCTTTAACGCCCTTATGTTGGTTCTGTTCCTCATAGTTCGACGGTCGTTCAACCACTGGCTTAATGGGCCCTAATTTTCGGCGTGGTACTTCTTTTTTATGGGCAGGTTCTACCCGCTCTGGGTTTTGCCACATTTTAATTTTTACCAAATCACGTCACCTCGCGGGCTAATATTCCTCTATTTATCATGTATACGCCCGCGATTAGAATAACTGAACAACAAATTCACAGTGAAAAAAGAAGACCTCTCACTTTTAGGAGAGAGGCCAACTTATTTTAAGCATTTTTACCTTCCGGAGAGTTCATGTTCACAGGCCTTACTGGACTAATGGTAGATATGGCATGCTTATATACCATCATTTGCTTACCCTCACTCTCCAGTATTACTGTAAAGTTATCAAATCCTTTAACCAATCCCTTAAGTTGAAACCCATTAACTAAAAACATAGTAATGGGAATGCTATCTTTGCGAACTTGGTTCAAAAAAGCATCTTGCAAATTAATTTGAGTTTTGTTCATGGAACTCCCTCCACTTTATCTTTATTTTTAAATCATTTCGACGCCACAGAAATCTTTTCCTGCAATAAGTTTATAATTTCATTGGTTACTTGCGCTGTGCTATCATAATTATGCATATCTATCCAATGTATTCGTGGGTCCCTTCTAAACCAAGTTAATTGACGCTTGGCAAATCGTCTAGTATCCCGCTTTAGCAGCTCAATGGCTGCTTCCAGCGTGGTTTCCCCCGCCAGATAAGCTACTATCTCTTTATAGCCTAACCCTTGCATAGCGGTACTTGATCGGTTTATGCCCTGTCGTAGTAACATTTTAACTTCGTCGATCAAACCCGCCGCCAGCATATTATCCACCCGTTGTTCGATACGCCGATACAGCATCTCCCTAGGCATGGTCAAGCCAAAAATAGAGACCTGGTATTTTGCTTTACTTTGATAACTGGCACACTGCATACTGGAAAAGGGTTTGCCAGTGAGTTTATATACCTCTAAAGCGCGGATTACTCTACGAATATTGTTGGGATGAATATTTTCGGCTGCCACAGGGTCCACTTGTACAAGTTGATTATGTAACCACACACCGCCCTTTTCGGCGGCTTGCCTTTGCAAGTGCAATCTAAATTCAACGTCTTCACCAGGGATATCAAAATTATATTCATCGATAATTGATCGAATATATAAACCAGTACCGCCGACAATGATGGGCAGTCTGTTCTTAGTGTGTATTTTATGGATGGCCTCTTCGGCATGCTGTTGGTACTTAGCCACGTTATACTCCTCTAAGGGAGATATTATATCTATTAAATGGTGTGGTACCCCCCTTTGCTCCTGTGGGGTAGGTTTGGCAGTGCCTATATCCATAGATTTGTAAACTAACATAGAGTCTGCCGAAACCACTTCACCATTTAATCTGAGCGCCAGCTCAACTCCCACCGCCGTTTTGCCAGTGGCTGTGGGTCCAACAATGGCTATTAACGTTTTTTTCATTCATCATCACCCCCAATAATAATCACGCCATAAGCAACGGGGGAATTTTTGCCACCAACCACCTGTTTAAAACCTAATCGATAAAATTCATTGCTTCCGTTTGCTTCTTTCATTACCACCCGCTTTTTAGCCACCCTGCATGCTTCTTTGATGGTTTTTAAATTTAAAGGGGCATGGTTTGCCAATTGCCGCAGGGGAGTCATACTGGTTGATTTGTGCAATGGATTGCGAAACATCGGGTCAAAGTAGATCACATCTATACTTTTATCAGGTAAAGCACAGAGGTATCGCTGGTGATTGGCATTGATTACCTTTATCCCTCTTACCGCCTTGACCAACGTCGGACTGTTATTGTTATAATGAGCGATGCCATCAGCAACCACATAGGCCATTAGTGGATTAACCTCTAAACCGGTAACCAAGCCTTTAGCCCCGGTAATATAATTGGCCACAATGGCGTCCGATGCTAAACCAAGGGTACAGTCAAGCACACAGTCCATAGAACCCAAACCCATGGCATCAATCATTTGATCAGTATGCCCATTTTTTAAAGCCTTAATGCGTAATTTTGCCATTCCTGGATGAAAAAAGAATTCTTGGCCATTAACATAAATTGACAAACGATCCTTTGACACCACTAGAATACCATTGCTGTTATATTTGGTTTCTAATTCTGGCAAAGGGCATCGTTTTCTGGGGGTGTAGGGTATGTTCAGCTGCTGGGCAATCTCCAACGCCCTGGCAATTAATTGTTCAGAAGATTTTACTGATGTAGTTACCAAATAATTATTTTGTAAACCAATCATCGCTTAAACCTCTTTATCAGTTCGTCAAATGTTAGACGAATAATGGTTGGCCTGCCATGGGGACAACTAAATGGGTTGCTCAGTTCTTTAATTTGATTAATTAAATTTTCCATTTCCATTGTTGATAGCTTTTGTCCCGCTTTAATTGCATTGCGACAGGCTAAACTGGCTGCTAATTTTTCATGGAAATAATCGGTTTTAGTATCTAAGATATCAAAGAAAAATTTAGCTTCTTCGCCAGCGGGAAAGCCATTGGGAACACCTCTAATTAAATAATTATTACCACCAAAGTGTTCTATTATAAAACCAACTTGTCTAATGGCGATAATGTTATCTGTTAATATTTGAGTTTCGTGATGGTTTAATTCCAACACCACTGGTACCAAAAGCATTTGACTGTCATGTTCCTTATCCTGTTGTTGAGAGTAATATTCATAAAGTACCCTTTCATGGGCAGCATGCTGATCGATGATATACAAACCATCGGGACCTTGACATAATATATAAGTGGGTAGCAATTGGCCTATTGGTAACAGGTCTGGAAAATTGTCCTGCATGGGTTGCTTTTGATACGTTTCTTTAGTTTCCTGCCATGCCTGGTTAGGGGAATTTACCGCTATATTTGCCGTCTCATATCGATCAGCTGTCTGATTATTTAGCTGCTGGTTTATCAATTTCTTTTGTCCAGAAGCTATTGGGTTTATTGGTTCAGGGCTGATGGATAAATCTAATTTGGTCTGCTTAAATACTGCTTCTTCTTGATTCTTTGGTTCTTTAGCTTCCACCGGGCTTTGGCTGACCTTTGGTTGCATTACTGGTTGTTCCAGTTGTGGCACCACCATTACTGTTCTAAGGGCTTTTTTTACCGCAGCTATAATTATTTGACACAGTTCTCGTTCTTTGCTGATACGCACTTCCATCTTTGCAGGGTGCACATTGACATCCACTAAAGTGGGATCAATCTCCACTGTCAACACCGCCACTGGATAGCGATTGGAAGATAATAGAGTAAAATAGGCTTGTTGTAACGCATCGGAAATTATTTTGCTTTTAACATAGCGGCCATTTACTAACAGCGTTTGGTTTGTCCTGGTGGCACGATTTAATTCTGGCTTACCAACGTAACCGCCAATGAAAATGCCATCCCCCTGGCCCTCAATGGGCAGCATTTTTCTGGCCATTTGCACTCCGTTAACGGCAGCTATGGTATCTAAAAGTTTGCCGTTACCTGGGGTCTCCAGCAATATCCGGTTTTGAGAAATTAGTTTAAAATTAACATCCGGACGGGATAGAGCCAGTCGGGAAATAAGATCACTAATCATTGCGGTTTCCGCTGCTGCGCTTTTTAAGTGCTTTTTGCGGGCCGGTGTGTTAAAGAATAAATCTTTAATTGTGATGCTAGTGCCAGGTGGACAACCAACTGGCTCGGTATTCACAATCTGCCCGCCCTCAAGTTCTAATTTTGTACCACCATCACTATTTTGGGTTCTAGTAACCATTGTCACCAGTGACACCGCAGCAATGCTGGGCAGCGCCTCGCCACGGAAACCAAGGGTAGCTACATGAAATAAATCCTCAACTTTATTTATTTTGCTGGTGGCATGCCTGAGGAAAGCCAATGCGGCATCATCTGGTTCGATGCCGCATCCGTTATCACTGACAGTGATGGAAGTGATACCCCCATCTTTAATGTCAATACTTATTCTTGTTGCCCCAGAATCCAGAGCATTTTCCACCAGTTCCTTAACCACAGAAAAGGGTCGTTCCACAACTTCTCCCGCTGCAATTTTATTTGCAGTTTGTTGATCTAAAACTTTGATTTTAGGCAACAATTATCCCCCATTTACTTCTCATTATCCCTCTGTTAGCCATTCAGACTGGTCTTCCCGCCGGAAGGTGATAAATGTATCTTCCGTTTTGTCCTGTAGGTAAACATAAGAATAGCGATAATCTTTTTTCGCTTCTTGGTAGGCGTCCCAAGCTTCCGCTATGCATTTTTTACAACAGCGATTATGAATGGATATTGCTAAAACTCGACAACGTCCTAATTTAGGTTGAATTGCATGGGAATCAATAATTACATAACCAGGACAATCAAAACATGTTCTCACTTTTTCTAACTGTTTTTCTTCAAAGTACTCAGTATCGTAAAAAATATTTTTAGGTCTTTGGTAGTATTTATTGCTACCGCACAATTGATCTATGGTGATTTCTTTACTTTTACGCCAAGTGGTTTGTAAACTATCCACCATTCGACAAACATACTCAGTAACTTTGGAATTCTCAACGTTTTTTCCCGGTTGATAGTCCGGTTCGGTAACATTTGAGTAATCCTTACCGGCCAATGCCAACAATATCGCTAAATTTACATAGGGCAACGCTGTTTCTATGGCGTAACCCCCTTCTAAAACAGCTAGGTTTGGCCGGAGTTTTTCGGTTAATTGGGCATATCCTTGGGCGGTGATCAACATACTGCCCAAAGGATCTGTATAATGGTTATCCTGACCGGCAGAGTTTATAATGAATTCTGGTTGAAAATCCTGTAGCACCGGTAAAATGAGATTATCCACCACATAATGTAAACTTTTATCCGTTACCCCTGGGGGCAGCGGAATATTAATGGTACTGCCATATGCTGTCGGTCCTCCCAGCTCATCGGTAAAACCGGTGCCTGGGTAAAGGGTGCGCCCATCTTGATGGAATGATATAAAAAGCACATCCGGATCATGATAATATATGTCTTGGGTTCCATCGCCATGGTGAACATCGGTATCCACAATGGCGATTTTTTTAATGCCATAGGTTCTGCGCAAGTGTTCTATAACCACCGCTTCATTGTTGATGCTACAAAACCCTCGATTACCATGAACCACACGCATGGCATGGTGACCAGGGGGACGTACAATGGCAAATCCATTGGTGATTTCTTTATTTATAATTCGGTCGCTTAACCGCATGGCAGCACCGGCAGCGATGCGGTGAGCAGCCAATACCTGATCATCCACATTTGGTACACAAAAATGAACCCTAGAGATATCGTGGGGAGTGGCAACCCGAGGAGAATACTCAACAATCTCTGGCAAATCCAACACGCCCTCTTCGAAAATCTGATCTCTGGTATATAAAAGCCTTTCTTCCCGTTCCGGGTGAATGTCTGATATGGACCAATCAAAGGCTGGGAAAAACACTAATCCGGTTTTATTTATCATATTAGTCTCCCCCCTGCATCCACATGCCATTGAATTCCTCTGACCGTTTGCACACAGACATCATAAATTCTCCCAGTGGTTTGCATATCTCGGACAATATTAAAAACGTCCTGGCGAGTAACTTCTATCTCCTGAATTTGATCACCAATATCTATTGCTGCTGCTCGATCCAATAGCCATTTCTTAGCTAAATTCAATGCTTGATCCCTACCAAAGGGTGTGGCTTCAATTTTCCCTTGATAGCCGTATTCCTCAATACTGTACACCTTTTGTTCTGTGTCAGCACGCAGTGTCACCTGCATGGTGGGTTTAGCAACAGCAGCTCCAATGGCATTGGCAGCGGTGGCATAGGGAGAGATTATTGGTATGCCACCAATTTTTATTGCTATTTGTGGCACAAAACCCATGGCACCGCCACCTACCCCAACAACATTTTTGGTGCGCATCTTTCTTGATTGCATTACTTCCCAAATTCTGTATGCCGGTTCTTGTTCCCATTCCAAATACATGTTTTCAATTTCAGTCACCACTGTGTCAACAAATAAATCAATGATATTTCTCGCCACTTCCACCGGCGATCTTTGGGTTTGTTGGCTGAGCACTTCCATGGCCGCCCAGGATTTATCGATATCACCTAGTTTAGTTAAGCCCATCACATTTAAAGCATCGGTTGGCGTTGGCAATGGTCCCCCTAAACAATAGGGTTTACCCATTCTTTCAGAGTAAATAATCAGTTCTTTTCCCACCGCTTCCACAATGCTGTCTCCACCCACTGGCACCGATTTAACTGCCAATGCCCGTACCTGGGTAAATTGATCATCAAGCATTACACCCTTTGAAGATAAAAGCGGTTGACCGGACAAAATTAATGCTAGGTCAGTGGTTGTGCCACCAATGTCAATCACTAAGGATGTTTCACCTGCAGGGGTAAGGGCCTGTGCCCCCAATGTACTGGCGGCTGGTCCTGAAAAGATAGTTTCCACTGGGGATTGTATCGAACTTTCCAGCGGCATTGTGCCACCATCAGCTTTCAAAATAAAAACCTGAGCGTTGATATGCCGTTGGCGCAGCGCTTGTTGTACTGAGTAAACAAAGGATTGATATTTTTCCTTAGTGGCACAGGTAAACAACGTGGTTGCTACCCGACGGGGAAAATTCAACTTACCGCCGTCCCGATGTCCCATTTCCACTTGCCAATTAGGTTTCAATTTTGTTACTATGTCTGCCACCTGCAACTCATGACGATTGTTACGGGGCGAAAATTTACCCACAATGGCCACTTTGTCTATTCCCTTACTATCAAAATCATCAATGGCAGCAATTATTTCCTCCTCCACCACTGGAGTTATTTCTCTACCTTTGTAGTCAATGGTTCCGCTCAATAAGTGTACATTAGGTTTTTTATACAGTTGTAGTTTACACCCAGGACCTGGCATAAGTAACAATCCCACTGGATCATTTTTCCGTTCCGCTATTAAATTTGTGATCACAGTTGTGGAAAGTACCACTCTTTCTATTTCATCAGCGGTAACGCCTTTCATTAACGTGTCCAACGCCTGCACCAGATCTGACAACAAGTTATTGGGGGTGTTGTAAACCTTTGCAGTGGCCTGCACTCTGCCGTTACTAAGTAACACTGCATCTGTTGATGTTCCCCCCACATCTATACCAATGTACACCCTCACACCTCCGAACTAAAACCTTACTTTAATAATTAAGTTTATCACACAATAATTGAACAAGAAATATATAACTTATCTGTAAAGATTTTTTATTTTATTTTGCAACTCAAATAATAACTGAATAGCGCCTAAAGGAGTGGTGTTTAATAGGTCTATGTCGGTTATAGCAGACAATATTTCTTGCTGTTCATTATTTGAGGCATCGTTAAACAACTGCAATTGCGCATTTGGTTCTAAAGCCACCGCGGTTTGACCACTGGTGGACACCACTTCTTCGGCAGCTTTTAAGTACCTTTGATAATCGGTGCTCAGTTGATTGGCCCGATTTATAATCATGTCTGGCAAACCCGCCAGCATTGCGCAGTGTACACCATAACTTTTACTGGCTTTACCCAAAACTATCCTGTGTAAAAAGGCCACGTTATCGCCCTTTTCTTCCACCGCGGCAGCATAGTTTTTTAGTCCCGGCAGGCTGCTCTCCAACTCTGCCAATTCATGATAATGGGTGGAAAAAAGCGTTCTACAACCAATGGTGTTGTGCAGATATTCAATAACCGCTTGGGCAATGGCCATTCCTTCCAGGTTTGAAGTCCCGCGGCCAAGTTCATCTATAATCACCAGACTTTTGGTAGTGGCCCCCCGCAGCGCATTATTACATTCTTGCATTTCCACCATAAAGGTGCTATGACCAGAGGCTAAATCATCGGCAGCCCCCACCCTGGCAAAAATACGATCCACAATGCCAATTTCAGCGCTGGCAGCCGGTACAAAACTGCCTATTTGAGCCATCAAGGTGATCAATGCCACCTGCCGTTGATAAGTGCTCTTCCCCCCCATATTGGGACCGGTAATTAAAGCAAGATAACTACCGCCTGTGTCCAATTGGGTGTCATTAGGTACAAATTGTGTCTGATTAAGCATTGTTTCCACAACTGGATGTCGTCCCGCGGATATAGTTAGCTTTCCACTGTCGTTTATGGTGGGACGCACATAATTATGCTTAACTGCCACTTCTGCCAGTGAAATTAGGACATCAATTTTTGCCACCGCACCGGCAGTCTTTTGAATACGGGCGATTTCTTTAGCCACCATATCCCTTATTTCGATGAAGATGCGATATTCCAACTCAATCAGTTTTTCTTGGGCACCCAATATCAAATCTTCATATTTTTTTAGTTCGCTGGTAATATACCTTTCGGCATTAGCCAATGTTTGTTTTCTTTGATAATCCTCTGGCACCATATCAAGATTACTTTTAGTAACTTCTATGTAATAGCCAAATACCTTGTTATAGCGAATTTTAAGGGATTTTATGCCGGTGCGTTCCCGTTCTCTGGTTTCCAGTTGCGCCAGCCAATTGCGACCATTGGTGGATGCTTCCTTCAACTTGTCCACTTGCTCATTATAGCCGTTATTTATTAAACCACCGTCCCTTAAACTAATGGGCGGGTCGTCATTTATGCTTTCTGTTAAAAGAGTAACCAGATCAGTTAAGGTGTCCATTTGATTGGCGATTTCCTTCAACAGAGGAGCGGTGCATTCTAATAAAAGTTTTTTTATATCAGGAATGTGAAACAATGAATTTTTTAGGGCCAACAAATCCCTAGCATTTGCTGATCCATAGACCACCTTTGCCGTTAGGCGTTCCAAATCATAAACCTGTTTTAACAACACCCTTAAATCTTCTCTCAAAAAAATTCCGGCGGACAATTGAGATACTGCATCCAGTCGAGCATTAATTTGATTAATATCCAGCAGTGGTTGTTCAATCCATTTTTTTAATAATCTTCCACCCATGGCGGTGGTGGTATGATCCAATACCCACAAAAGGCTTCCTTTTTTATTGCCGTCCATAATTGTTCTGGTTAGCTCTAAATTGCGTCTGGCATTCATGTCCAAAGCCATAAACTGTGAGATCGAATAATACTTTAATTGAATAATATGATTTAGACTTCTCCTTTGGGTCTCTAATAAAAATTGCACCAGCGCACCGGCTGCAGCCAAACATTTAGGTTGTCGTTGCCAATTTATTTCATTAGCCTGATCTGGAAATTGTTGTTGCAAGTATTTTAACGCTTCGTCAATTTCATAGGCACCATTGTGATAAAAGGTAATGGCTTTGGTTATTCTTTGATATAATTGATTAACCAGCATTTCATCATCTTTAAAAGCAACAGGTAGTAGCAGTTCCGATACCTGCAGGCGCTCCAACTCACTAATTAAATCTGTGATGGCACTTTGGCTATCAATTTCGGAAACCATAAATTCACCGGTACTTATATCTGCGTACGCCAGTCCGGTTCCATCGCTGTCAAAAAAGATTGAAGCTATGTAATTGTTATTCTTTTCTTGCAGCAACTGACTTTCCATCACAGTACCGGGAGTAATTACTCTGGTGACTTCTCTTTTGACGATGCCCTTCGTGGCCTTGGGGTCTCCTATTTGATCGCAAAGAGCCACCTTATAGCCCTTTGCCACCATCTTGGCGATATATGCATCAACTGCATGGTAAGGAACACCACACATGGGAATTTTATTTTCGCTATCTCTACTGGTTAGCGTGATTTCTAGTGTTTTTGAGGCCGTTATGGCATCGTCAAAAAACATTTCATAAAAATCACCTAAACGAAAAAATAGTATCGCATCAGCATGTTGTCGTTTAATCGCTTTATATTGTTGCATCATTGGGGTTTCTGCCATTTTCATTCCTCCTACCTCTATTATATCACAGAAGGAAATTATGTTTTTTATGACATAAAAAGAAGACTGTACACATTATACAGTCTTCTAATAAAAAGCCTTCTATCAATTAACAACCGCCACAATGGCAACCTGTGTTGCAATCACAACCGGAACCACAACTATCTTGCTGCCCCATTAATGCATTATTAATAGTTTGATTAACTGTGTTTAACAGATTTTCAAACTTATCTCTGGTATCAAAATAGTCTTTAACCAGTGGGTTGGCCAGCATTTTACTTTCTAACTCTTTATAAGCTGCCATATCTTCTTGGGTCAATTGTTGTCCTTGCATTTGCTTCATTTGCAGTGACTGTTGCACTTGCTGTTGTTCGTTCAATAATTTTTGAGCTTCGGCGTCTTGCAACATGGCCGCTTCCTTTGCCCGCACTTCTTTAAACTCAGCAGACTCCTTTAACAAGTTACCTAATAAAGTGGCTTGTTCAACAATATTTTGTGACATTATGTTCCTCCTTATATATCGATAACCATCAACAAAGACCGGTTCAAATTGCTTCCCTATTGTTCCTTGGGAGTTATTGCCCCAACCATAGTTTTATTAATGGTTTCATTAACATTCTTCAACAAATCATCAAAATCTCCTTTTGCTTCTGTAAAATCTTTTATTAAAGAATTTTCCAGCAGCTTAACTTCCAACTCTTCAAAAGCTTTAATATCTTCAGGGGTCAACTTTTTGCCTTGCATTTGACGTTGTTGATAATCCTGTTGTATTTTTTGATATTGAGTTAATAGTTTTTGGGCACCGTCATCTTGCAACATTATACTTTCTTTCCGTTGCACCGCTTTAAATTGATCCGACTCCTTAATTAGTTTTCCCAGTTCAAAGGCCATATCTAAAATATGCTGAGCCACTATTTTCCCCTCCCTAGTTAACAATTATTTCTCCATCTAAATGGGTTTGATGTCCCGCTGTAATTTTTACCGTGACAAATTTACCGATAAAATCTTGGCCGCCATTAAAAATAACTAATTTATTGGTCCTAGTTCTACCGGCATACCTGTTGGGATTATTCTTAGTGGGGCCTTCAACCAAAATTTCTTCAACTTTTCCCACCATATCTAAATTGTTTTCCAATGATATTTTATTCTGTAGTTCGATCAGCTGTTGAATTCTCCTGGTTTTAACATCATCGGGAATCTGATCGACCATCATTGCTGCCGGTGTTCCCTGCCTCACGTTATATACAAAGGTAAAAGCACTGTCGTACCTAACACGGCTGACTATATCCAAAGTATCGGCAAAGTCTTGTTCGGTTTCACCGGGAAAACCCACCATGATATCGGTTGTAATGGAGGCATCTGGTACTTTGTTTCTTATTTTATTTATTAAGTCCAAGTATTGTTCTCTGGTGTAGCCTCGGTTCATTTTCTTTAACACTTCGTTACTACCGGCCTGAACAGGCAAATGAAAATTCTCACACACTTTATCGCAGGCAACGATGACATCAATCAACTTGTCTGTAAAGTCCCTGGGATGTGAGGTGGTATATCGTAACCGCTCTAATCCCTCAATTTCATTTAGGTACTTTAATAGATCTGCAAAGTCAAAGGGCGGATCAAATTCTTTGCCATAGGAATTTACATTTTGACCTAACAACGTGATGTCCTTATAACCTTGGGCCACCAGTTCTTTAATTTCCGCTGCGATGTTCTCAGGTTTTCTACTGCGTTCCCGGCCCCTGACATAAGGTACAATACAATAGGTGCAGAAATTATTACAACCATACATAATTGTCACCCATGCTTTAAGGCCCGGCTCCCGGCGCACAGGTATATTTTCTACTACCGAATCAGCGTCGGACCAAACCTCTAACACTGTGTCCTGACTTTGCTGTAATTGATTAATAAATCGTGGTAATTCGTGAATATTGTGGGTACCAAAGATTAAGTCCACATGGGGAAAACGTTTTTTGATATTGGCGCCCATATCCTTTTGTTGTGGCAAGCAACCGCATACGCCAATCATCAAATGGGGCTTATTTTGTTTTAGTTTACGCAATCGGCCCAACAATCCCCAGACTTTATTTTCTGCTGTTTCCCGCACACAGCAGGTCACCAGTAATATTATATCGGCTTCCGACTGTACATCAGTCCTGTGGTAGCCCATATCTTCCAGCTGTCCTGCCAATACTTCTGAGTCATGCTCAGACATTTGACAGCCAAATACTATAATCTTATATTTGCCTCTACATTTATTTACCATGATATTCATCCTTTTCCAGGCAATCTATATTATTATAACTTTAATATATAGAATATGCAAATATCAGCATTATTATAGTGCCTTAATGATTTAACTCATCTTCGGCAAAAAATTTCAAATATCTAACCACCCTCTGTTGACTTTCTGCCGGCAAACTTCTTAACAGAAAGCTTATTTCAAGGGGAATTATTGGTTCATCATTGGTCCGCTCCAATAGATAGTCTATACTAACCCCAAAAACATCAGCCATTTTAACGAGAACTTCTATGCTGGGCGTAACTCTGCCAATTTCGTAAGAGGCCACCGAAGCAACACTAAGTTCTAATTTTTTAGCCAAAGCCTCTTGACTAATCCCCAGACGAGCCCTTAGTTCTTTAATTCTTTTAGGAAGTGACATTTATAAATAATCCTCCATATGTGTTACATTCCTGACCATTTTACTCCTTCCAACAATAAGAAACGAGCAGCTTTGCTCCGGCTTACTCTGCGCCCCCTTTTGGAAGGCGGTACTTTGTTTTTAATATCTTCCTTCAGCTTGATATCAGTCATTTTTTTTGCTATCTGATCAATCATTTCAATTTCATCTGGTTCTAAAAATACTTGAATTATAGTTTTTCTCCCCATACCTTATCACCTACACTGTCTTTATAATATATAATAGCTGTGTTAAAAACAAAACCCGCATCCCATTATTGGTTGCGGGTACGTTTAACACCTACTTCATTATACCTATAATAGTTATAATTGGCAATACTTGTTGAAAATTGTCTATACAAGTAGTAAATTTATATTAGGTGATAAATATGAAACTAAAACAGAAGATAGCATTGGTGACCGGAGCATCGAGGGGCATTGGCCGAGCCATAGCCATAGAGTTAGCTAATCAAGGAGCCCATGTGATTATTAACTACAAAACTGATGGTCAAAGGGCGCTGGCCACCCTCAATCAGATAGAAAAAAACGGTGGTTCTGGTGTATTAATTAAGGGCGACGTATCTGACTATTTGTTTGCTAAAAAACTAATAACTGATATAGTCAACGACTTTGGCACCATAGATATTCTGGTTAACAATGCAGGCATTGCCAAATTTGGGCTGTTTACCGAGCTGACGGAACAAGATTGGGACGAAGTGATAAACACCAATTTAAAAGGTGTGTTTAACTGTTGCCATCATGCAGTGCAAGCGATGTTGCCCCACAAAAATGGCAGTATCATCAATATATCTTCCATTTGGGGAAATGTTGGTGCCTCCTGCGAAGTGTTTTATTCAGCCTCTAAGGGTGGCGTAAATGCCTTTACCAGGGCGCTGGGTAAAGAGCTGGCCCCCTCTGGCATCAGGGTAAATGCCATTGCCCCCGGCGTGATTGATACTGACATGAACAATTGTTTTACTGAGGAAGAAAGGGACGCTTTGGCCCAAGAAATACCAATGATGCGATTTGGCAACGGTCAAGAAATTGCTAAATTAGTGGCCTTTCTGGCCAGCGACGATGCCAGCTATATTACTGCACAGGTTATCACCATTGATGGTGGCTTTGTTTAAAAAATGTAACAACCAGAACTGCCACTGCACTATTTTATGTGCAGCGGCAGTTCTGGTTTATAGCAACCCTTAATTAGTTGCTAATTCCAGTATCCACAGCAGCAAGCAATTGCTAGCATTAGGAACAACCAAACGCCTAAGGTTTTAAAGTCTAGCAGTCCACAGAAGAATAATGCTACGCCGATAATAAATCCTGCCAGTAATAAGCAACAACATCTAGATAGATGATCTGCACCACCGTAATCGCCGCCATAACCAAAATCTTTGTAAGCTGTACCCATTCTTTTCTTCCTCCTTATTTAATCAACTACCTATTGAACGAGATATTGGATCGTTCTTATCATACAATATGACATCATTAACATTTCTGTTACATAGTCAATATAAAATTTAAACCCTAAAACCAATATTTTTGCATACAACAAAAGCCTACTATTTAACTGCTAGGGCTAAAAATTTGACTTGAAATAAATATTATTTAAATTAATACTTGTTAATGGTTTGTGATAATGATACATTCTATATCGATGTTCACTATTAGGAGGATGTATGTTTGCTGGTGATCTGCTTAATATCGCAAACCTGATTTCGGAAAACAGCGTTGCTGCCGCTTTAACTAGCATAGCATTAAATGTTTTTATTAGCGTAATCGGTGTAATACCTTCATTTTTCTTAACCGCTACTAATATAATTGTTTTTGGTATCCACAAGGGTTTTCTAGTGTCGTGGCTTGGTGAGGTCACTGGTGCTGTAATATCTTTGTTGCTTTATAGGTGGGGGATTAAGTCGTTTAATCGGCTAAAACCAGAGCAGGTAAAAATCTTCAGGTTAATTAATCAAATGACAACGGCTAAACAATTATATTTTTTGTCGCTACTCAGAATGGCACCATTTATTCCATCAGGATTGATAAATTTATTTGGTGCTTTAACCACCGTATCGTTAATTGTATTTCTATTGGCCACCGCGTTGGGAAAATTGCCAGCCCTAATGATTGAGGTTGCATTAAGTTATAATTTAGTGACCTTTGATAAAAACTACATTTATTTTTTTATTACTGTTTTCATTACTGCTCTGTTATACTGGGGCCTAAAAAAAGAAATTCAACGGCTAGAAAAAACCTAAACCACCGGAGCTGATCCAGTGGTTAACCCATCAACGGTTATAAAACATTGTCATTTTTTTGATTTTTTCTGTCAATTCACCTGTTAAGTCACCGGATTGAAAACGCCAACTCCAATTGCCTCCAACAGTACCAGGGTAGTTCATTCTAGCCCAGCTATCTAAGCCAAGAAAATCCTGCAACGGAATGATACAGGTATTGGCCGGTGATTGGTAGGCAATCTCTATTATTCGCCAAGCGGCTATTTCCAATGGCAAATCCGGTGGCATATGAAAACAATCAGTCAACCTTTTCAGGGCGCTGGAGTGCTGTGTCCTTTGGGTATTAAGCCAGCCAATGGTGGTGTCATTATCATGGGTGCCTGTGAAGATCACAGTGTTAGTGTTGATGTAGTATGGTGAAAAATATTCTATGTCATCACTCTCCAATGAAAAATGTAAAATTCGCATACCGGGAAATTCAAATTTATTTTTAAGTTCATTTACTTCGGTGGTTATTACTCCTAAGTCTTCGGCAATAATTGGCAAAGGGCCAAATTGTTTTTTGATTTGAGTAAACAATTCTTCGCCCGGAGCCTTTACCCATCTGCCGTGAACAGCCGTTTCTTCACCAAAGGGGATTTCCCAATAGGCTTCGAAACCACGAAAGTGATCTATGCGCACTATATCTGCAATCTTAAAAATAGCTCCGAACCGTTGCTTCCACCAGCGATAATTTTCATCCCTCATTGCTTGCCAATTATAAATGGGATTGCCCCAAAGTTGTCCGGTTTCACTAAAATAATCCGGTGGAACACCGGCAACCACCTTGGGGTTACTGGCTTTATCCAGTTGAAATAGACTTGGCCTAGACCAAGTGTCGCTACTGTCATAGGAAACATAAATTGGAATATCGCCAATAATTCTAATATGGCGCTGGTTTGCATATTCCTTTAATTGTTGCCATTGGTAGAAAAAAATATATTGTAGAAATAGGTGGAAATTAATTCTATCTGCCAAAATTCTTTTATAGCGTGCTAAACTATCTTTTTCTCTACTGGCAATGGATTGCTCCCATTGGTTCCATGGACGGCCGCCAAAAAACTCTTTTAAAGCCATGAAAGTGGCGTAATCTTCCAGCCAATATGTGTTGTCATTAAAAAATTTTTCATAGTCATCGGGCAAAAGATGTCGTTTAAATATTTGATAAGCTTTTTCAAATAATAAGTTTTTATATTGCTCTACCCGATCAAACTCTACCCGCTGGTCATTAAATGATGGTATATCATCAACATCCGCTGTGCTTAAAAGTCCAGTTTCTATTAATTTATCGATACTGATTAACATTGGGTTGCCGGCAAAGGCTGACAATCCTTGATATGGCGAGTGGCCGTAGCCAACAGGGTTTAAAGGAAGTACTTGCCACAACCTTTGCTTACTGGCCGCCAAAAAATCGATAAAGCGATAAGCAGTATCTCCCAAATCGCCGATCCCATATTTGCTAGGGAGTGATGTTGGATGAAGCAATATGCCGCATTGCCTAGTTTCAATCATGGTATCGCCTCGTTTTGTGTCACAATTTAATGATCAATAAACAGCTTTCCCTGTAATGGTTTAATTAACACGTCAAGTTTGCCCGCTTTAATTGGCACCTCTTTATTATTGTCCAACAGATCTATTAAACTTTTCTGACACCAATTTCTGACCTCTAGTGATAAGTGATATTCTCGATTTTTGCTACGGTTGAGTACCACAACGGCAACACCACTTTTTTTACTTTGGCCAAAAATATCTCGGCCATTTTTGATAATCCTTAGATAGGCATAGACATCTTGGTGGGCATACAGCGTCGTCCACTCGCCAGTTTTTAAGAGATCATAACGGTGGCGATAGGATATTAACATTTTATACCAATTCAGCAATTCTAAATTCTCTTGACCCCAAGGATAAGTGGCCCGACAATACGGGTCTCCGTAACCCTGCATACCAACCTCGTCCCCATAATATATCGCAGGCACACCGGGAAAAGTCATTTGAAACAGAACCAGCAATTTTAATCTGGCAATGGCCAATTTTTCCTGCTCGTTGGCTAATATAAAACATTTCCTCTGTTCGGGAGACAACTGGTTTTCAGGCGGTGCCTCCCCCAACAGTGTCAATATTCTAGGGACATCATGGGTACCCACTAAATTCATATTAGAATAAAAATGATGTTTCGGGTAATTTTCGTACAAGCTCATCAAAGCTCGGTGGGTTTGGTGTGCGTCGTGAAGTCCCAAAAGATAGTTTAACAATATGTTTCTCAAGGGATAATTCATCACTGAATCCAATTCATCCCCCAGTAAGTAGTGACGCATTTTGCCATAACTAATTTTACGCGAGGCATCTTCCCACACTTCGCCAATTAAAATTGATTCTGGATCAGTTTGTTGCATCACTTGTTTGATACCTTTGATAAATTGTTCTGGTAACTCATCGGCCACATCCAGGCGCCAACCCTTGGCACCTAACTTCATCCAATATCTAATCACACTGTCTTGATCATAGATAATAAAATTTTGATATGATGGTTCCATTTCATTTACATTGGGTAAGGTGTCAATGCCCCACCAACATTGGTATTCATCGGGGTAATTTTTAAAAATATACCACGGATAATAGGGAGACTTTTGGGATTGATAGGCACCTAAATCAGGATATTGACCTTCTTTGTTAAAATACCTGCTATTACTACCGGTGTGACTAAAAACTCCGTCTAAAATAATGGCTATGCCTAACTGCTTGGCCTGGCAACACAACTCATGGAAAGTGTTGTTGTCCCCATACATTGGGTCTATCTTTTTATAGTCTGCGGTATCGTATTTATGGTTGCTGGGTGCTTCAAAAATAGGATTAAAATAAATGACATTAATCCCCAATTCCTTTAAATAAGGTAGTTTTTTAATTACGCCTAATAAGTTACCGCCAAAAAAATCGTAGCATACTATTTTACCTGTGGTAGGATCATTTCGATAGTATGGTTTATCATGCCAGTTTTTGTACAAATAACAATGGGATTTAGGGTTTAAAAGCTGTCCCTCCTCATTGCCATTGAAAAATCTATCTACAAAAATTTGATAAATGATAGCATCTTTAAACCAATTGGGAGTTGTGGATTGTTCTTTATAAACAGTAACTTGATAGGAGGGAGGTTCTATTTGATAGATTTTTCCTACGCCGCCATAATTTTGCTGATTGTTGCCATAATAGTATGTTTGACCATTGAACTTAATGATAAAAAAGTACCAGAGTAAACCGGGCTGAGAGGGAGCAATAATTTCTACTTGGTAAACTCTTTTTCTGCCAATCACATGGGTTACCAGCATGTTGACCTTCTCTTCCCGGGAATCATTTTTCCACATGCGGAGCAACACTTGATCAGCCGCTCTTATTGATTCTATTTCCAACCGAAGAATAATTCTTTGTCTGCAGGTTACTGCGCCAAACGGTTGACGATAATATATATTATGTGAATCATGATAAATATCAAACTGATTCATCCAGCAGTCTCCTTAATAACATTCTAATCCCTTACATTGTACCCACTGTTATTGCAGACTATCCTGTTCTTTCCTTGTCAACAACATTTCATAAAGCCTTTTATATTTGTCAGCGGATCTTTGCCAACTATAATCACAATTCATGGCATTTTTGATTATCCGCTTCCATATTGCCGGCCTTTGCTGGTACTTTAACGCCCTTTGAATAGTATGTAGCATGTCATGGGCGTTATAATTGGTAAAACTAAAGCCGTTACCTTGCTGGGTAATTTCGTTATAAGCTGTGATAGTATCCTTTAATCCTCCAACCTCCCTTACTATGGGAATACATCCGTAGCGCAAAGCAATCAGCTGACTTAATCCACAGGGCTCAAACAGCGAGGGCATTAAAAGCATATCCGCACCAGCATATATCTTGTGGGCTAAAGTATTGTCAAACAGGATGTTTGCCGATACCTTTTCGGGATATCTGGCCGCCGCTTTGGTGAACATATCGGCATACCTTTTATCCCCTGTGCCCAATATGACTAACTGTAGATCTAAAGATAAAATCTCCTCCATTACATGGGCCACCAAATCCATTCCCTTTTGAGCCACCAAGCGGGAAACAATTGCCACTAGCGGCAGGTCTCGGGTAACAGGCAGATTGAGCTCTGCTTGTAACTTTAATTTATTATCGCTTCTTTTAACTAAAGCATTTTTATGATACTTAGTATAAATCAGATTATCCTTAACGGGATTGTACTCAACATAATCGATGCCATTTACAATGCCATACAAATCTCCCCTGCGTCGGTTTAGCAAACCCTCTAGGTTTTCACCAAAATAGGGAGTTAATATTTCTTTAGCATAGGTATCGCTGACGGTGGTGATGATATCTGAAAAGTTTAAACCACCCTTCATAAAATTAATTTGATTATAAAATTCTATGCCATCAATGGTAAAATATTGTTCATTTAAGTCTAACAATGCTAATGTATCCTTAGGAAAAACCCCTTGGTATCTAAGATTATGAATGGTAAATATTGTCGCCATGTCCCGATAAAAAGCGCTGTCTTTATAGTGACTATCTAAAAAGACACTGATCATACCAGTGTGCCAATCGTGACAATGAATTATATCCGGTTTAAAATCAAGGTGTGGCAATGTTTCTAATACCGCCCGACAAAAAAAACCATAGCGCTCAGCATCATCCGGATAGCCATAAATGTCATTGCGACCAAACAGCTCATCATTGCCAATAAAAAAATAGTTACTGCCTCGGTAGTTGAGTTGCTCTACAACAAAATCTCTTTCCCGGCCTCCCATAGATATTGAGATGCTTTTTATCGCCACCATAGCGGACTTATATTGTTGGGAAATGGACTTATATTTAGGTAATACTATGCATATATCCACTGCGCTGGACTGTAACGCCTTGGGTAGCGAACCAATTACATCACCTAAACCGCCAGTTTTTACAAAGGGAACTGCTTCTGCAGCCACGAATAACGCTTTCAACTCTTTTTCACCCTTCTCATTAAACTACTATCTTTTTTTCAATCAAAAATGGGAAATTTTGGTCACCGCGTATTTGCTTACCACTGGTTATTAACACCTCTTTGTCAGTAATCACATATTCCACCAAAGCATTCCTTTCTATTTCGCTCATTTGCATGATGATACTGTCCTTTACCACAGCGCCTTTATGGACCTTTACCCCTCTAAACAATATACTATTGATCACTGTACCTTCGATAATACAGCCATTGGCAATTATAGAATTGTTAACGTTAGAATTTCTTTTATAGCGGGCAGGGGTTTCATCCTTAACCTTTGTGTAAATAAGCCCTGGTTTAAAAAATAATTCTTGCCATATGTCAGGGTTTAGCAAATCCATACTGTGTCGATAATAATTAACTAAAGAATTTATCTTGGCAGTATAACCATGATGGGGATAACCATAGATGTTAAGCATGCTGATGTTTTTGATAAAACCATCTTTAATTAAGTCATAGTATCCTCTGGAAACACAGGCATCTATTAAGTCCACCAGCAAAGCTTTTTCTAATATATACAGACCTAAAGCCACTCTGTTGCTCTTAATTTTTGTGGGATTAACTTCCATATCCAATATGCGTCCGTTATCTAGGGTGTTAATTATAGTAGAATCTTTTAAATTGTGGCTGGTGAATCCAGATTCACTATATATCGCTGTAATATCAGCTTTGGTCTCTTTGTGATAATTAAAAGCCGCGGTGAGGTCGATGTTACAAATTACGTTACTACCGGATATCAAAACATACTTTTGTCTACTTTTATTAATATAATTTAAGTTATTGTAAAAATATTGCAGCACCCCTTTAAAAACATCCATGGGATATTGGAGATTATCCGGTGGGAAAATGAATAGGCCATCTCGTTTTCTATTTAAATCCCACTCTTTACCTGAACGTAAATGATCGAATAAAGACCGGTGTTTATTATGGGTTAAAATGCCAATATTTCTGATACCTGAATTCACCATGTTTGATAAGGTAAAATCAATGATTCTATATCTGCCACCAAAGGGAATGGTGGCCACTGGACGATGGCGAGTGATTCCTAACAATCTATCTTCATTTTCATTAATGTTGATTATACCCATAACATCTTTCATCGTCATATCTCCTCATCTGCCATGACGTATTTTTTTAAGTTTGCTATACTAACCGTTTCATTACTGGGAATAATGGTGTCGTTAGGAATAATAATATTTTCTCCCACTATGGTAATCCCTTCGTCAGTAGCACTTTTACCAATATAACAGCCATCCCTAATAATGGTATCTTCACATATTATTGCTTTATGAATGTTGACGTTGGATCCGATTTTAACGTTTGGCATAATAATTGAGTCTTTGATGATGGTGCCTTCGCCAACAGAGACACCGGCAAATAATACTGAATGCTGCACAGTGCCCATTATTACGCATCCTTCATTAACCAACGAGCTACTAATGTTGGCAGATTTGGCAACAAAGTGGGGGGGGTGGGCGGGGTTAACCGAAAAAATTCTCCATTTTCTGTCATCAAGATCTAACTTTGGTTCATCTGTTAATAAGTCCATATTGGCTTCCCATAAACTTTGTACCGTGCCCACATCCTTCCAATAACCAGAGAACCGAAAAGCATAAACCCGGTGGCCACAATTAATCATTTTGGGGATGATATTCTTGCCAAAGTCATTACTGGAATGAGGGTCCAGTTCATCCTCTTGTAGATATTCCTTAAGCAATGGCCAGTTAAACATATATATGCCCATGGAAGCTAAATTACTTTGCGGATGTTTTGGCTTTTCTTCAAAATCAATAATTCTACCCTCATCATCGGTATTCAAAATACCAAATCTACCAGCCTCCTGCCAAGGCACTTCTATAACTGCAATGGTCACTTCTGCGGTATTATGTTTATGAAAATTAAGCATTAATGAGTAATCCATTTTGTAAATATGATCTCCGGACAATATCAGCACATACTTTGGGTGATACTGGTCTAGATAATTAATATTCTGGTAAATGGCATTTGCTGTGCCTTTGTACCATTCTCCCCCCTTTTCTTTTAAAAATGGCGGCAGCAAAGTAACTCCGCCATTTTTTCGATCTAAATCCCAAGGGCTTCCTATACCGATATATGAATTTAATGCCAACGGCTGATACTGCGTCAGCACACCCACTGTGTCAATGCCAGAATTATAACAGTTGCTTAAAGGGAAATCGATAATCCTGAATTTGCCACCAAAAGGGAGTGCTGGTTTAGCTAAATTTTTAGTTAACACTCCCAATCTACTACCCTGTCCCCCAGCCAAGAGCATCGCCACACATTCTTTTTTTCTCACCGTCTTCACCTCTTAAAGTCATTTAAGTCTGGCTTTAAATACAGCACAGCTAAAGGTGGTATTTTAACTTCAATGGAGTAGCATCTGTTATGCCACGGCACATCGCAGGCTGTCATTACACAATCATTGCTGTTATTGGATCCTCCATAGACTTCTAAATCGCTGTTAAAAACCTCTATATATGTACCTGGTTCCGGTACCCCAATGCGATATTTTTCTCTCACAACTGGAGTAAAATTACAAATAACAATTAGGTAATCATTAATACCTTTACCTCTACGCACAAATGTAATTATGCTTTGGTTGTAATCATTGGCATCAATCCATTCTAACCCCTTTTCTTCATGATCTAATTCCCACAGGCATCGTTGATTCCGATAGAAGTGATTGAGTGCTTTTACATAATTATGCGTTTTGTTGTGCAGCTCATAATTCAACAATTGCCAATCTAAACATTTGTCAAATTGCCACTCAGCAAATTGGCCAAATTCTGCTCCCATGAATAGCAACTTTTTACCAGGATGAGCCATCATATAACCAAACAGCAACCTTAAATTAGCAAATTTTTGCCAATAATCTCCGGGCATTTTATCTAATAATGATTTTTTACCATGGACAACTTCGTCATGGGACAAAGGCAGAACATAGTTCTCAGCATAGGTGTACATAAATGAAAAAGTAAGTTGATTATGATGCCATTTTCTGTTTACCGGATCCAAATCCATGTATTTTAAAATATCGTTCATCCAGCCCATATTCCATTTAAAATTAAACCCCAAGCCGCCGACATAAGTCGGTTTTGTAACCAGTGGCCATTGGCTGGATTCTTCAGCCATTACCAAAGTGTTGGGAAAGTATTTAAAAATCACTTCATTAAGTCTTTTTAGGAATGCAACTGCCTCTAAATTCTCGTTACCGCCGTACTTATTGGAGACCCACTGCCCAGGCTCCTTAGCATAATCTAAGTACAACATATTGGCCACTGCGTCCAGTCTGACACCATCAATATGATAAATATCTAGCCAAAAAACAACGTTAGAGATTAAAAAGCTCCAAACCTCAGGTTTGGTAAAATCAAAATTAGCGGTACCCCACTGATGGTTTTCACTCTTCAGCAAGTTATCATTTTCATATACGGCCGTACCGTCAAAACACCTTAACCCATGACTATCTTTGCAAAAATGACCCAAAACCAAATCTAAAATGACACCAACACCCCGTTGATGGCATTGATCAATTAAGTACATTAATTGATGGGGTGTTCCATAACGACTGGTGGCTGAATAATAACCGGTGGTTTGGTAACCCCAAGAATCGTCCAAAGGATGCTCACTAACGGGCAACAATTCTATGTGGGTATAACCCATTTCAACCACATAATCCACTAATTGTTTGGCTAATTGACGATAATTTAAAAAGTTATTGTCATCATCACGTTTCCAAGAACCCAAGTGTACTTCATATATTAGTATTGGTTGTTGGTATACATTGGCAGTTTTTTTAAGATGCTGCCAACTCTGGTCCTGCCAGTTATAATCGGCTAAATTGTAAATTACCGAGGCAGTATGGGGCCTTAGTTCACTGAAAAAAGCAAAGGGGTCAGCTTTTATAATAACTTCACCGCCGTCAGTGATTATTTCATATTTGTATAAATTTCCAGTTTTTAATCCTGCAATGGTGGTTGACCAGATGCCTAATTTATTTACTTTTTGCATTTTATGTTTGCCGCCCTGCCAGTTGTTAAAATCCCCCACCACACTAATTTCTCTGGCATTGGGTGCCCAAAGGGCAAACCTAACTCCACTGGTTTTGCAATCATTGATTATATGTGCCCCAAGTAATTGGTAACTGCGGTAGTTAGTCCCTTCATGAAATAGATATAAGCTGTAGTCATCTATTGGAAATACCTTCAATAACATCACCGCTTCCATTTGATATACCCACTTATATAATTCCATAATTGTAATATTTTTCCTTCTGATATTTATTTATATAAATGTTTATTTATGTCATTAAGTTGTATAATTCACAAATTTAAGCGAATAATAATTGCGGGAAATAAAAGAAACCGCCCTTATGAGCGGTTTCCGAATTCCTTCGGGTTCAATAGACACCTGCCTATTGTTAGCTTATGTCTACTGCCCTAGTCGTGTATGGGTTTATGATTGTTGAGGGGTTTCCAACTCTACATTTTGATTTGTTACTTGAGCTACTTGACCACTGGCTAATGCTTGCTCAGCAAAAGCTACCAATCTTTTAGTCATATTACCACCAACATAACCGTTAACACGGCTGGGCAGTTGACCTTTGTCCATTTGTTGATAGTTGCTAATTCCCAGTTCTCCAGCAATTTCATACTTCATTTGATCAAGGGCGCTGGCTGCACCAGCCTTAACAGGTTGATTACTATTACGAGCCATTAAATATCGCCTCCTTTTTAATTTATTGTTTTTGGTTGGCTCTGTCATTATTATGGCTTTCGAGTTAAATATAATGTATGAAAAATTATAGTAAACCTGACAACTGCAAACAAAAAAACCTCTGTTAGTATAAACAGAGGTTTTTTTCCGTATACCTATACTACCCGTTTTATGTTTTGTTTTCGCCATTTTGCTTTGATACGGTACATCATTAAACTCCACCTATTTTTATCCGGCACAATCTCCCGTAAAATTGTGGCAAACATTATGTTTCCAATCCTGCAAGCAGATGCTAAGTCTTGGTTGTTTTCTCTGGCTTTAGTCATAACATACCGATATTCCTTTTGCTCTAAATATGGCAATAGATCTATTGGCTCAAGAAATTCCGAAAAATCATAAAACATATTTTGTAATTCCAGCAACTGTTTTTTTAACTTTAAAATATTTAGAGCACCGTTTTCACCAACAAAAGGTATTTTGCCTTCTTTTGCGGCATTAATTATTTTTTGTGGATCTTGTTCTAATATTTTTGTAATTCCAGCTATTTTTATAATTTTTTCAAATTCTAGATTAACTTGCAGTGCCTGCTGTTGAAAATCATTAGCCCTTAATAGTGTCTCTCTCAAAGTTAACATTTTACTCCTCCCGCCTTGCAATCTCTATATATCGGTTTCAATATTTTTGTCAATATTCCCTTTGGAGATGATGACTTCTTTTGTCGTTAGCCTGATAAAATTTACCCTAAAAAAACATCCATCTCGACAGGATTAATGCTGATCATAAAATATTTTTATGTAGTCCAAATTACCATATATGTAAAATGAATTCTTTTGCTATAAATTATACCTAAGTTGCAATCTGAAAAAGTTTTAGTAACAAAACCAGTATAATTGTCGTATGATGTATTGATGGCATAAATTGGAGGGAGGTTACTCATTTTGCATGGCGTTAATAATAACAAACCACATAATAGGCCACCATTTGCTAGCGCTCCATTAAATCTAAACGATCCAATGCTGCAACAGGTAACTATAATGGCTCTGATGTCAAGGCCTGGTGTTGAAAAGCAACTGGAAGAAGCATTAAATATAATAGAAGGAATTTCCAACACAATTCGCATCATGCGTCGTGGAATGGAATCATTTCATACTAGTATAATTGAAGCCCAGCGACAAATGAAAAGCTTACCCCGGGCCCAAGGGGTAGGTTTAACCACAAAAGAAAATGTGCAACAACCACAATATATGGAGTACAATGCATTACCTTTAGACGGCGATAATGATTTATCCAATAGCAAATAATTTAAATTATCTAATATAATATGCTTTTAATAAAAGGTCCGTTTAGTTAAAACTGGCCTTATTTTCTTTGAAAAATATATTAGAAAACTTAACGAATAAAAAGGTTACAGCATATGATGCCACAGGAGGTGTTTTTATGGATAAAAAACACGCGTTAGATCAACCCGTGTTAGATAAAATTGAACTTTTTATTCCGCCCAGGGTAACATTACAAATTGCCACCATAGCAACAGAGCGAGGGCAAACCATTAACGATGTGATACTCAACGCCATTGGTGAGTTTATAGAAAACTCAAAACAATAATCACGATAGATAAAACCCGAGTTACCTCGGGTTTTATCTAGTTTAGAATACAGGTTATCGCAAAGGCGGAAAATCCTTTTTCATTCTCTCCATCTGTCTCAATTGTACCCGCCGGATTTTACCACTGACTGTTTTTGGTAGTTCATCTATAAACTCGATTTCGCGCGGATACTTGTAAGGGGCAGTTGTGTTTTTCACATGTGTCTGTAACTCTTTAATTAACTCAATAGAGGGTTCATAGCCTGGTGCCAAGACAACAAAGGCTTTAACAATTTCACCCCTCAGTTCATCAGGGCTGGCCACAACTGCTGATTCAGCCACCGCTGGGTGTTCTATTAATGCACTTTCCACTTCAAAGGGGCCAATGCGGTAACCAGAAGCCAGGATTACATCATCAGCACGGCCAACAAACCAGAAATAGCCATCCTCATCCTTTACTCCCCGATCGCCAGTGACATACCAGCGTCCCCTTTTACTGGCTAACGTTTTCATGGGGTCTTTCCAATATTCTTTAAAAATACCCGCAGGTCTGTGGGGCTCAATTTCTATCGCTATATCTCCCTCTTTACCTGCAGACAATTCTGTACCGGTCTCGTCGATTATTGCAATATTAAAACCCGGTGCGGGTTTACCCATCGACCCCAGCTTACCCTCTAAGCATGGGAAATTGCCAAGCACCAACACCGTTTCGGTTTGTCCATATCCATCCCTAATTGTTAGGCCGGTATATTTCTTCCACACCTCAACAATCTCGGCATTCAATGGTTCCCCTGCTCCAACACAGTGTCTTAAGGTAGTAAATTTATACTGGGACAAATCTTCCAGCACCAGCATGCGATAAATTGTCGGAGCCGCACAAAGGGTGGTTATTGGATATTTCTCCAACAATTCAAGCATTCTTTTGGGCTTAAATTTACCAATTTCATGATGTATAAACAAACAACTTCCTTGGTGCCAAGGCCCAAACAGACTGCTCCATCCTGCTTTAGCCCAACCAGTATCAGAGAGGTTCCAGTGTAAGTCATCCTCCCGCAGATCCAGCCAATATTTGCCAGTATTTTTATGAGCAAAGGGATAACTAATATGAGTATGTAGTGTCATTTTAGGATGGCCAGTGGTGCCTGAAGTGAAAAATAACAGTGCACCGTCGTCCCCCTTAGTGTTGGCGGTTTTGAAATTGATATCAGCACCAGCCACAGCTGACTTATAATTGATCCAACCATCCCTTTCGCCAACAACTAACTTTGCTTTAAGGGTTGGACAATTCATTTCAATTTCGTCAACTTTACTGGCATTAGTATCGTCAGTAATAATTGCCACTGCTTCTGATGTTTTGATGCGATATTCAATATCCTTTGCAGTTAATTGAACAGTTCCCGGGCTAATGATGGCACCCAGTCGCAAACAGGCAATCATTGCTTGCCACCATTCAATTAAGCGCGGCAAAATTAGAATTACTCGATCTCCTTTTTTTACCCCGTTTTGTTTTAACACGTTGGCAAGTTTACAGGACTGCTCTTTAATTTCTTTAAAGGTAAACTTTATTTCTGCACCATAGTCGTCTAACCAAATTAAAGCTAGTTTTTCCGGATCCTCAGCCCATTTATCAACGACATCGCTAGCAAAATTAAAGTATTCGGGAATGTTCCACTGAAAGTTCTGGTACTCCTCCTCATAATTCGTCATGTTGTGTTGACCTTTAGTCATATATACCCTCCATTCTATACCAGTTGTCATATTTTTGACAATTAACCATCTAATTCATTGATTGATAATTCTTAATACTTCGCTGACAATTAAGAATCTCCTTCTCAATTTAGATTATATTTATCGCTGCATTAGAAAATTGCTGTTATCTTAAAGATTTTCACATCCCAGGAAGGAAATAGTCATCCCAAGTCGAAAATTTATCTATAGATCACGAAAGTAGGGGTATGTATGGAAGAACCGGTAAATATTAAAGGAACCCGTAAAGGATTAATCATTAAATTTGATTCCAATGCTAATTTTGAGGATATAAAAGATTACTTACAGAAAAAAATGGAATCTGCCAAAGGCTTTTTTAAAGGAGCTAAGTTTACTCTACACCACGAACAAAATTTTTTACAAGAACAAATATCGGAATTAGAAATGATCTGTACAAATTATGGGCTAATTCCCACCGAAGAACCTATTGAAATGCCCACGATGCCCAATCCCAGCGAAGCTAATGTTGACAATCAAAAAAAGAAATCACCACCGGATGAACAACAAACTTTATTGGTTAAACGCACTCTCCGCTCGGGACAAAGCATTAGGTATCATGGTCACGTGGTGGTATTGGGTGATGTTAATGCCGGCGCTGAGATAACTGCCGGCGGTAGCATTATCGTTTTGGGACGTTGTAGCGGAGTAGTACATGCTGGTGCCACCGGTAATGGCAAAGCAAAGGTAATTGCCAATCGCCTATGTCCAACGCAACTGCGCATAGATACTGCCATTGTGAGGTCACCGGAAGAGGAACCCCAGTATCCTGAAATAGCAAAAATAAGTGGCGGCATGATTTTAGTGGAAAAATACCTCTCCTCTCACCGTTAGAGCTGGCAACATTACGCAGGAAAACTCAGCCCAATAAAATGGCATCACCAGAAATGTAAAAAAAATTAAACCCCCTTATTAAAGTATATGGCAACGGCCATAACTTAAATAAGGGGTTTTTGCTGTTTAATATCAATGTATCACTTTTTAAATTGTTTCAGGGCCAAGATGCCGGCAATTGTTTTGGCATCTTTTATTTTACCGTTATATATCATCTCTATCCCTTGGTCTAGGGTTATTTTCTCTACTTGTAAAAACTCATCCTCATCCAAATGCTGCCCTTGATAGGTTAAATTTTCAGCTAAATATATATGCAAAATTTCATTGCTAAATCCGGGACTGCTATACATGCTAAATAACAGCCTACAGTTTTCGGCCACCATACCGGTTTCTTCCAGTAGTTCTCTTTCCACACAGCGCTTAGGATCTTCCCCGGCATCTAATTTACCAGCCGGTATTTCTAACAATATTTCTTGAACAGGATAACGATATTGTCTTACCATTATTAGGTCACCATCGTCGGTTATTGGCACAACCGCCACTGCGCCCACATGTTCAACCACTTCTCTAGAACCAATTTTTCCATTGGGCAATTCAACTGAATCAACTCTCAAGTTAACTACTTTTCCTTTATGAATCATTTGAGAGGTTATAGTTTTTTCCGTTAGATTCATTATTATCCACCCCATTTATTTAGATTTAATAACTTAAGTAACAAAAATTCCACAATGTTATTAAGTTATTGTATAAAACATAATCACAGTTGTCAAAAAGAACCAATAATATAATAAATGAAATATAAATAAACCGCCAATGGCGGTTTATTCGGGCTTAAATAAGCTACAAATTTTTATTACTAATCTAACGGGTAATGGGCGCAATTTACTTTCCAGTCGCATTTTACTTTCTTTACTTTTTTCCAGTTCCTGCTCCAATAAGCGTACCGCCTTTTGCAACTCTTCAGCACGTTCCAGTGTTTCTTTTAAATCATTAGACATATGATTAATGTCTTGATAAAGTTTTCTTTCTTCATATTGGCTATTTTCTTTGGTTCGTTCTAATTGTTGTTTTAGTTCAACTATTTCAGTTTGTAATTCAGCAATACGATTGGTGTAATATTCCTTTAGTTCGGCCATTTTTGCCTTGTTTTCACGATCTCGCTCTTTATATTGGTGTAGTTTAGAAAACATCGTTTCCAGGCTAGTTTGATTCTTTTCGTTATATTTTTTAAGGGCAGCAACTTCCATCTCTTTATCCTTAGCCCTTCGCACCCATAATCGACATTGGTATAAAATACTGTTTGCTTTAGATTCCAATTTAGCCAGTTGCTCGCGGTATCTTAGAATCTCCTTTTTACGCATAGATAATAACAGGTCTTTCTCTGACAATTGGGTAGAAAGGTTGTGGTATTGATCTATAACATTGGCTCTTTCTGCCAATGCTGCCGCTGCTTCCTTTTGGGCAGATGAAATTTCATCAATGTGCTTTTTTAGATTATTGATTTTGATGTTTAATTTCTCACGATCATATTGCCACTTTTGTTTTTGTGCTTTTAACAGGTTAAGGTAACGTCTGACCATTCTATCGTGGGCCAAATGTATTTTTTCATTATATGTATATAATTCTTTATTTATCTGTTCAAAATAGGGAAATTTTAATAACAATTGCTGTATTACTTGTGGTGTTGTATTCCGCCATTCGTTAACTGTTTCATGCAATTGGGCCAATGATGCACCATTAGCATGAATTTTAAAAGCTTTAATTACCAAATGTTTTATCGAATATTGTTCCGGTTCAAAATACCATTCCGTCAAGCCCCAATTGCCATTTTCCAATTGAACAAAACGTGCATCGGTTACCAATGCAGCTTCCTCCGCTAATTTTTTTGTAACCTTTGCTTTCTTAGTTTTACTGTTCTTTATGACATCACGTAAACTTATCGGTTCCTTTTTTTTCAACAAAGTTTTATAAAAACTATCATTTTCTTCTGACCCTTCTATACAAAGCCGCCACAAATTATTATTATCTACAGTAAAACATGGGTTTTGCTTTAGACATAGATTCACCTTCTCTTCCACTTGAAGCAGACTGTAGTCCTGTAACATTTTATGGTGGACGTATGTGGCAGCGTCAATGGCAGTGATACCATCAAAAAAGAATAATGTTTTTTTCAATTCATCGGTTAGAGAGCTGAGCTTACCGTTCACCTTACTATCATCCCTTTCCCAACGCTAGATGGTTTATTTTTCCAAAAACAATCTTTATATATATTCATTTAAATACCACTATATCCCTGCACATAACCAAATAAATCATCCATTTTTTTCCATCATTCTTTTACATTTATTTTATTACTATCAACGCCATGAGTTATACTTTTAAAATTATAATTATAATTATGGTGTTGAAATCACCATAGCTATTAGAATATAATGAAAGGAAAGTATCTAATTATAAGATTGCGAAAAAGCATAAAAAGTTTATATATTAGTGAATAAATTCACATTAAAGGTGATGGGGATTGAGCATGATTTTTTATGATCCTAAGGAATCTGTAAACGAAAAGGATATTAAGGTGGCCAATGGATTAATCTTTACTCCCAGAGGAGTAATTCATTTAGAAGGTCCGGTTACTAAAAACTATGTGCAACGGCTATCGATGCACCGGGAGCTGAATAATTTTCGGCCAGCGAATCGGCAACAAGAAGCATTGGCTACTATTACAGAGTTGCCAAATGGCAGGGTTTTTCTGGCGCGCTATGACCAAGAAATTATTGGCTACGTTACTTTTCATCACCCAGATGAGTACAGCCGGTGGCATAAACATCCTTGGGTGTTAGAGCTGGGAGCCATTGAGGTCAGTCGCAGTTGGCGCAAGTATAAAGTGGCTCAACATTTATTGCAACAGGCCTTTAATGACGCCTTTATAGAAGATTTTATTATAATCACCATTGAGTATTGTTGGCATTGGGATTTGCGCAGCAGTGGCTTAACAATGTGGGATTATCAACGAATGTTAACTAAACTTTTTTCAAGTGTTGGATTAAAAAAACGCGCCACCGATGATCCAGACATACTAGAACATCCTGCCAACGTTCTTATGGTACGACCTGGCAAAAATGTTCCCAAAGAGGCAATCCAGCGGTTTGAGGAGTTGACTTTCCGCAGTAAGTTTTTTTAATAATGAATGCTAATAAAAAACCCGAGCGGTGCTCGGGTTTTTTATTATACTCTAACACTATTTGGTTTTTAATCCTTTATTAAAAACTATAGTTTGGCGATTCTTTTGTTATGTTCACACTATGGGGGTGACTCTCTTTTAAACCAGCGTTTGTTATGCGAATAAATTTAGTTTTGGATTGCATTTCATCAATATTACGACAACCACAATAACCCATTCCAGCCCTTAATCCGCCCATTAGCTGGAACACCGTATCGGATAACGAGCCTTTATAGGGCACCCGGCCCTCTACTCCTTCTGGAACCAGTTTCTTTGCGTCCTCTTGGAAGTATCTATCTTTACTACCTTTTTTCATTGCTGCCAATGAACCCATGCCGCGGTAAACTTTATAACTGCGGCCTTGAAATATTTCTATTTCTCCAGGGCTTTCTTCAGTACCGGCTAAAATACTGCCCAGCATTACCACACTGCCGCCAGCAGCTATTGCTTTACAAATATCTCCGGAGTACTTAATACCACCATCTGCTATCACCGGAATGTTATGCTTTTTAGCCTCTTGGGCACACTCATATACTGCTGTGATTTGTGGTACCCCTACACCTGCTATCACCCGGGTTGTACATATTGAGCCGGGACCAATGCCCACCTTAACTCCATCCACGCCAGCTTGTATCAGATCTTTAGTTGCTTCGGGAGTGGCAACGTTGCCTGCAATAACCTGAACTTCAGGATAATTGGTCTTAATTAATTTCACTGTTTCCAGTACAGTCTTGGAATGCCCATGGGCAGTATCAACTATCAGCACATCAACCTTTGCCTTCACTAATGCTGCCACCCGGTCGGGTGTATCTGCAGCAACGCCAACGGCCGCCGCCACCAATAATCTGCCCCGGTCATCCTTTGCAGATTTTGGAAACTGCTTAGCCTTTTCAATATCTTTGATGGTAATTAAGCCCTTTAACATATAATTTTCATCAACAATTGGCAGTTTTTCCACTTTATGTTGTCTTAAAATTTCTTTTGCCTCTAACAGTGTGGTGCCCACTGGTGCAGTGACAAGATTATCCTTAGTCATATATTTTCTAATTGGTTCACTATAGTCCTTAATAAATCTTAAATCACGGTTAGTTATAATTCCCACCAGTTTACCATTCTCTGTAATGGGTACACCGGAAATGCGATAACGAGACATTAGTGATTCCGCTTCGTTAATAATATCGTCCGGTGACAGGAAAATAGGATCCCAAATTACCCCATGTTCTGACCTTTTTACTCGATCAACTTCTATTGCCTGATCCTCAATGGTCATATTCTTATGAATTACGCCTATTCCACCTTCACGGGCCATCGCAATAGCCATTCTTGACTCTGTGACAGTGTCCATGGCGGCACTAATTAGTGGAATGTTTAGCTTAATTTTTGAGGTTAAGTAGGTGGATGTTTCCACTTCCTTTGGCAGTACTTCCGATGCTCCTGGTACCAATAGCACATCATCAAATGTAAGTCCAACTTTAGCAAATTTTTCGGGATACAATTTCCCCGCTCCCTTCTGCAAATAAAATTATATATTTTGGTATTATAGCACACATAATGTTGTGATTAAAGTTAAATTTCGCTAATATTTTATTTCCAGCGGTGTATATACCAGCGGGAATTATTAAAAAACTTATTTATAAGCCATGGAAAAAGCAAGTTTCCAATTCTGTTTCTGGTGGGCGGAAATACGCAAATTAAACCCATCAAATCGCTGATTAGGCCGGGAATTATTAAAAAAATCCCCCCCACTAATATTAGAAATCCTTCCATTAAGCCCTGGCCGGGAGGTACGCCTCTGGATAAATCACTTTTGATTTTATTAATCACCGTGAGGCCTTGGGATCTGAGCAGAATAAATCCCAATAGACCCATTGCGATGAGTAAAGTTAGCGTAGGCCAAAGACCTATCCAATGACCTACTTTAATTATCACCATTAATTCTATAAAGGGGATAAATAAAAACAACAACAGTAAGCGGCCAATCACCAGGTTCCCTCCTAAATATCACCAACTGTGAAACATAAGAGGGCCTGTTAGGCCCCCTTGTTAATCTTGACCCATTGTAGAACCAATGCCATGGGTGATAAAATGGTCTCTCAAATAGGACACAGTTTTTTCAGTTACACCAAATTCTTTAGCCATTTCAGCATCTGTTTTGTCATTTTTTAGTCCATCGATGAATTTGTCAAAGTTAATGCCAACCTCTTCAGTTTTAGTTACTAAACTTGGTTCTGTCGTCCAGGGTACCCGCGAACGAATAAATTCTTCCACAACCATCACTCCCATGTTTAAGTTATATCTAGTATTTTGCCCAAAGCAGCTACAGTTATGACTAGAATAACTTAATGGGTTTTGACTAAACTGGCGGTGGCGTGGATATGTAATTCGTCGGTTACAATGACAACGTTGGTGTTTAATATATACCTTCTACCTTCACTGACAAATTCCCTGCCATTTATCATTTTGGGAATTAAATTATAGTTGACGTGATTAATCTTTTGACCTTTAAGATCCATTAACAAATTGTCTATTTTACTCTCTCCATCTAAAATCACCGAGGTTCTTTCAAAGGTTGGCAAATTATTATCTTCGAATAATTCCACTGTGACTTTGATGTCCTTAATTATTTTATTATTTTGCTGTTTTTCCGCTTTCAATTCTTCCAAATCCATAAGCTGATTTCTTACCTGTTGTTCCAATGCTTTGTTTTTTGCGGAAAGTCGTTCAAATTCTTTACTGACATAGGCATTCATTCCAGCTAATCCTAATATTATACCAATCAAAAGGGCTGCCGTAACTCTCTTTAACTCTTTACTCAATGTTTGCCACCAGCCAAATAGAGTATTAGAAAATAACCGATCTGCGCCCCGGCAAAACCACTTAATACGTACAGCAATTGCTTGATCACCGCTCTAAACTCGCCATCAAAGATTCCTGATTCCAACACCTCAATGGCAGTAAAGGTGCCGCCAATGGCAGCCACTATCGCCCAGATCTTTATTTCATCAGCCAATCTTACCATTGTGGTTGCCGGTGGTTGCTTTACAAATATTGCGGCAGCAGAACCAATTAAAGATGCCCCTAAAACCACTCCTAAGGCAGTAAAAAAAATGATGACCATCTTTTGTTCAAAGGTCACCGTTACCCCTCCCAATAACTATTTCTACATGTTATTAATAATCGGGAGGTTTTATGATTTAATAAAGCAGGGAGTTAATTATCCCTGCTTATATAATATCACTAATGTTTAGTTTGATAATGAATTACTCTTTTTTCCCAAGTGCGCAGTACCACCTCATTTTCTGCTTTGTTTAACAGATACTGAGGTAATATCGGAGTTTTTCCATAACCCTTTGGTGCATTTATTATATAGGTAGGTACAGCAAGCCCTGAAGTGTAACCTCGCAGTTTATCCATTATTTCCATTCCTTCATCTACTGAAGTTATAAAGTGACCGGTGCCAGTTACAGCCTTGGCATGGAAGATATAATAAGGCTTAACGCGAATCTTCAGTAACTGCTGATTTAACTTTTTCATTACATGTGGATTGTTATTGATACCCTTCAACAATACAGCCTGGTTGCCTAAGACCACACCTGCTTTAATTAACCTGTCGCAGGCTGTCTTTGCCTCAGGAGTAATTTCTCTGGGATGATTATACTGGGAATTGATATATACGGGTGGGTGTTTTTCTAATATTGCACACAACTGGGGCGTAATACGTTGTGGCAATGTCACCAATGTCCTGGTTCCTAGGCGCTTAATTTCTACATGGTCAATTTTATCTAACTCCCCTAGCAGCCAATCTAACATATTGTCAGATAACAAAAGAGCATCTCCACCTGTTATTAACACATCTCTAATTTCTTTGTTAGCTCTAATGTAATCCAACGCCTCTTCCAGCATATGCTTACTTTTATTTCGGTCTATTTCGCCAATATTTCGTCTGCGTTGGCAATGACGACAGTACATTGCGCATTGGTTTGTAACATTAATAATCAACCGATCTGGGTAGCGCCTGGTTATACAAGGGGCCGGGGATGTAAATTCCTCACCCATGGGATCGTCGGTACCGAAATCATTTTGTAATTCCAATCGGCTGGGTACCGATTGCATCCAAAGCGGGTCTGCCAAGTTATATTGCAATAAACTCAAATAATATGGAGATATTGCCCAGCGATATTTAGCCCCCACCTGCTCAATATTGTCCCTATCTTGTTTGTTGATATTAAATATTTTTGCCAGGGTTTCTACATCTCGTATTCGATTGGCCATTTGCCATTTCCAATCGTTCCATTGTTCTTCGCTGGCGCCAAGTACCTCTAGGATCAGTTGTTTTCGCTGTTGAATTTGATCTTGTAAATCAAAGCCTGTTTTAATAGTGTCTTTCTCTTTTAAATAGTCGAGAATTTTTAATCTCAATTCCTCTGCACGGTTTAATGCTATTCCACGCTTTTCTTTGTCGGTTAAAATGCCCTTTGGCATCGGATGTAACGCCATAAACTTCCCCCTTTTATTTTTTTATAAAGGCAAAAATAAAACCTCATCCGCAAGCGCCGATGAGGTTTATGCACCTCTAATAAAGGCAAAATTTATATAGTATAAATTTGCCTAAAGCATCCAGCGCTTACGAAGTTAGCTGACGGGTTCGGGTGGACAATACCCTACCTAATAAAAGGATTCACCCCAAATAATGGGTCCTCCGCTTCTTAATTAAGAACTCAGCGACCATATTAATTTATATATTGTATTATATCATGTTTTCCAATTAGTTACAAGCACCGCTGTGAATTACCCTATTAATGAATTAAACTTGCCGGATAGCAAGGGATTTAATTTCTATCGGTATCCCTGCCACAATTAAATAAACTTCATCAGCGTATTGCGCCAATATTTGATTAGCTGCTCCGGCCACATCACGAAAAGCTTTACCCAATCGATTATCTGGCACTAATCCCCAACTCACTTCGTTAGCCACAACAATAATGGTAGCTAAGGAATTTTCTGTTAAGCGCCCTAGCTTTTCCACTTCTTTTAAAATATAATTTTCTTTATCAGGCCATGAGATTCCAGTTGAGGAGGTAGTGGAATTTATTAACAGGTTAGATAACCATGATGTTAAACAATCTAACAATATTACCTGGGGTTCATCCTTTAGTTTATCCATTAATTGAACTATATTTCTGGTTTCTTCATAGGTCACCCAATGACCAGGCCTTTTTACTTTGTAAATATGATTTCGCCTGACCATTTCTTCTTCAGTTATCGGTGCTGTAACAATATTGGCTACATTTTCCGAGATATTGGCAGCAAATCTCTCTGCAAAATTAATTTTTCCACTGCGTGCACCACCCAGTACCAATATAAATTTACTTTTTAGGGTATTTTTCACTTTTCATTTCACCTTCCTGCGCATTACAGGTCATTAAGTTTGTTATAATTTTAACAAACTATTTTGTTATTCAATATTAGGTGATAAAATTCCTGCTAAATATTAGTGGAATTATTGAATATTATTTCTTATGAAATATAATTAATTTAGGTGTAAGAGAGGACGAAGCCACTGCAATGATTACTAATAGAATTAGACAGTTTTTTTCTGCCATTTTCAGTAATATTACCGAAGAGGACCAGCTGTTCTTAAAGAAACATCTTCAGCCTAACGAACAGGCTTTATTTATGGCCATGGATGTACCCACCCAAAAACACTGTTTAAACGTAGCCTATAGTTGCCAACATCTGCTTGAAAAACAAACTGGCATTAACAGGACCCTATTATTGCGATCAGCTTTACTACACGATTGTGGCAAACTAGCCGGCGAGGTAAAAACATGGCATCGGGTAATATTTGTGGTGGTGAATAAACTTTTGCCCACGCTAAGGGATAAGCTGATCCAACGTGGACAAAGTGGTTCCAGGTGTAGTTTGTGTCGAGCTTTTTATATAAATTCTATCCACAGTGCCAGAGGTGCCTATTTTGCACAACAGGCCGATGTTGAATTACCAGTGATAGTGCTCATCAAAGAACATCACAATGGTAATATTAAATATCCACCTGAATTGTTAATATTGCAGCAAGCAGACGAATTGAATTAAAAAAATTATAGCCAACAAAGGTTTCGTGTTAAATATTTTCACGAAACCTTTGTTGGCTATTTTATTTAGAATTAGTTCGGTACTTTAGCTTAGTTTCCAGTTCCATAATAATTCTATTTTTATTAAGTAAAGATTTTGCATATTTGTAATTATTGGTTTGTAACTTTTTATTTTCCTTTTCCAGTTTAGCGAAAAGGTCGTTTTTTTCTTTTTCTATTTTCTCGATTAAATTCATTAATACCCGCCGACTGAGCCTCAATTGTTCAACCTTTTCTTCCAGTTCTTGGACTCTATGCTGAAGATAGCGAACTAGTTCATTCTCGGTCAATAAATCACCGCCCCCTCACCAGCATCTAAAAACAGTATATGCAAATATGGGGGTAAATAGACATTAGCTGATTAGTTTTTAAAATTGTAATGTTGGCTAATCCGTTTAACCGCTTCCCTTAGCTCTTCCTCTGGTTGTACTAGGGCAATGCGCACATAGCCTTCCCCTTCGTTACCAAAAGCATTGCCAGGGATCACTAGCACCCCTGTGGTTTCTAACAACTCAATGGCAAATTCCTTGGAATTGGTATATCCCTCAGGCAGCGGTGCCCAGATAAACATTGACGCCTGGGGCTTAGGCATGTACCAACCAATAGCTGCCAAGCCATTTACCAATATATCTCTACGTTTTTGGTATACTCGGGCGTTTTCTAATACACAGTCCTGGGGGCCGTTTAAAGCAGCTATGGCACCTGCTTGTACCACGCTGAAAACACCATAATCAATATTTGATTTTATCTTAGCCAAGGCTGCAATCACCTCTGCGTTGCCCACGGCAAACCCGCATCTACAACCAGCCATGTTATAGGTTTTAGAAGTTGAGTAAAACTCAATGCCAACATCTTTCGCCCCGGGTACTTGTAAAAAACTGATGGGGCGATAACCATCAAAAGCCAATTCCGAATATGCCACATCGTGACAAACCAAAATGTCATGTTTTTTGGCAAAAGTCACCGTTTTCTCAAAGAAATTATAATCTGCCACTGCTGCCACCGGATTATTGGGGTAATTTAACCACATTAGTTTCGCCCTTTGGGCCACATCCTCCGGAATGGCCTCATAATTGGGCAAAAAATTATTTTCCGCCCGCAATGGCATCGGCACAATTTCGCCCTGGGCCAACAATATGCTGGCGGAATAAATTGGGTAACCCGGGTCAGGCACCAATGCTATATCGCCTGGATCAATGTATGCCATGGCAATATGGGCCAGGCCATCTTGGGAGCCCATCAACACCAAAACTTCGTTTTCAGGATTAAGGGTAACACCAAATCTGCTTTGATACCAATGGGCCAGCGCCTGATGTAATTCAGGTTTACCACCAATTGGATATGTATAGGCATCGGGCATTTGTAGAGACCTTTGCATTGCTTCTATAATATGTGGAGCGGGGCTACGATCTGGACTGCCAATGCCAAGATTAATTACTCGCATCCCTTTGGCTTCCAATTGTTGCTTTCTGCTATTCATTTCAGCAAATATTGCCGAGGATAATTTGTCCATACGTTTAGCAATTAACATAGTGATTTTCCTCCGTTTTAAAGTAATTCTATTATCCGCTCTACTGATTCCATAGGTGCAGTTACTGCACCCAAACTATTACAAGAGGCATGTTTTAAACCATGATAATCTGATCCGCCGGTGGGTATCAGATCTAATGCTTTAGCTTGATTTAAAAAATACTGTGATTGCATAACACTATGGTGGGGATGCCATACTTCGATGCCATGTAATCCATGCTTTATCCATTGTCCTATCTGTGAAAAAAATTGGCTATTAATTGTGCCGGGATGAGCTAATACCGCAACCCCCTTGGACTGAGTTATTAAATCAATGGCTTCTATTGGGCTAATCTTTTTACGCGGTACATAGGCAGGACACCCGGTGCCAATATATTTTTTAAAGGCAGTCTCTCTGTTGGGAACTATCTTTTTTTCCACCAGGGCATCAGCAATGTGGGGCCTGCCCACAGAACCGTCACCGGCAATTTCCCGAATCCGCTGCCACTTAATATTAATGCCAACATGCTTTAGTTTTTCAACAATCAGCTTAGCCCTTTGCCATCTAAAGTTTCGCATTTCCGCAAGGGTTTTAGTGAGCTCTGAACTAACAACCTGGTCAAAATATCCTAGGATGTGTACCTCATCAGTATTATAATAGCAGCTAATTTCTACCCCTGACAAGACAGTGATATTTTTACCAGTGGCTACTCTACTGGCTATTATTGCCCCGTCCATTATGTCGTGATCAGTAATGGCAATGGCATCTAAACCCAAAGCCAAAGCCTGTTTTACTATCTGCTCAGGAGTATCAGTACCATCAGAGATTGTGGTATGAATATGCAAATCTGCAGCCACAATAATCACCTCAAATCAATTAAGCTTTACCCCACCACGTCACTGAAAACCCTTAAAAAATTGCCACTTAGAATATTGTTGATATCATCCTTTGAATACCCTCTATGTAGCAGTTTTTCCGCAATCAACGGTAACATAGAGCAGTCATATATTTCTGGTATTGTTTTATCTACCCCGTCAAAATCTGTACCAATACCAATATGTTTAGTATTTCCTAACAAGTTAGCCACATGATCAATGTGATCAATATAGCTTTCTATGGTTGGTTTTTCTGGAGAAACAAATTGAGGTACTAAAGTAATGCCAATTACTCCATTGGTTGCAGCAATTGCTTTAATTTGTTGATCTGTTAAATTTCGGGGGTGCTGACATAGGGCGGCACAATTAGAATGGGTAGCTACTAAAGGCTGATGGGTTAATTTAACCACATCCCAAAACCCTGTTTCAGAAATATGTGATACATCAATTATCATCCCCAAGTGGTTCATTTCTTTTACCACTGATTGACCAAATTTCGTTAGACCACTCTTTGTTTGTCCCTCCCCCACTCCATCGGCAATACTATTACGACCATTCCAAGTTAGCGTTAGACAACGTACGCCTAAAAGGTGGTAAATTCTCAGCATATGCAATTTACCGCCTAACGCCTCTCCGCCTTCAATGGCTAAAACAGTGGCTATTTGTTTATTTTGCACCGCCAACCGAATATCGTTGCTGCTAGTAGCTGGCACAATCTGATCCTGATATTGGTCACACTGTTGATAGTACACATCAATAAGTTCCAGCGCCCGCTGACAACCCCTTGCTTCGCCATAATCAGGATCTATAAATATTGCAAAAAATTGAACATTCACTCCCCCAGCCTTTAGTTTACCTAAGTCAATATGACCATTGGTTAAATTGTCTCCCAATGATTTCTTATGTTGATGAAGTTTCAGTAGGGTATCACAGTGGGCATCCAACAGCACTGTGGATTGATGAAGTTCTTTATCCAATAACATTACCCCCCAAAATATATCAATTTATAATGAACAAATAACCTGTCCATGTCAGACATGAACAGGTTATTTAATAACTAATTAAATGTATAAAATCTAACGTGGTTCAACGATTAATTTTATAGCGGTTCTTTCCTCACCATCAATCATAATATCAGTAAAGGCTGGGATACATATTAAGTCAATTCCACTTGGAGCAACAAACCCTCTGGCAATGGCAACTGCTTTTACGGCTTGGTTTAACGCCCCAGCTCCAATTGCTTGCATTTCTGCACAACCATTTTCCCTTAGCACACCGGCCAAGGCACCAGCTACAGAATTTGGATTGGATTTTGCTGAAACTTTTAATACTTCCATTTTTATAACCCTCCTCAAGGCATTGTTATCACTTATTCTCCAAGTTACCTAATTAAATATATATTCGTTATTGAGAAAAATATTCCTTCTTTCTTTTCGCAAAATTCTGTACATAACTATTCTATATTATATATTCTAGTGATGTTGGTGGCTTCACCGGTTAACTCATCTATGTCTATTAGCACAGCATTAAATTGATAATCGGTATTAGCCACTTCAAACCTTTGAGGAAGTCCAGTTTTAAATTTTTTTAGTATTATGTCCTTCTGCACCCCAATGACCGAATCCCGAGGACCAGTCATACCTAAATCGGTGATATAAGCAGTGCCTCCGGGTAAAATTCGTTCATCAGCGGTTTGCACATGGGTATGGGTGCCAACAACCGCCGTTACCCGGCTGGCTAGATGCCAGCCCATAGCCACCTTTTCTGAAGTAGCTTCCGCATGAAAGTCTACAACTATTACTTTGGTTTGCTGCCCAACATCCAGCAAAATCTCATCAACTTTTCTAAAGGGACAATCCATTTCTGGCATAAATACTCTGCCAGAAATATTGATAACTGCCACCTTTATTCCGCTAACGGAATATAAGTTGTAACCATTTCCCGGTGTGCCGGGCGGATAATTTGCCGGTCTTATGATTCTATTTTCTTTAGCAATGTATGTAAATATCTCCCTTTGATTCCACACATGGTTGCCCATAGTCATCATGTCCACACCATATGAAAACAGTTCATTGGCTATTGCTTTAGTTATACCATTGCCGCCAGCAGCGTTTTCGCCATTGGCTATTACAAAATCAACGTTAAAATCATTTCTTATACTTGGCACACAGTCCTTTACAGCTCTACGACCGGCACGGCCGACAATGTCCCCAATCATTAAAATGCGCAATGGTTAATCCCCCTAATTTTTACTGTTATATACCAAAACCCGCCCCTCTTCACGGAAAGCTAGTAACGGTGGATTGTCCTTTAAATTTTTAACTCTAAACAGCATGGTATCTATAATGTCCTCATGCATTTCTTCATCCACTTGATCATCATAAGTATTTTCAATAATTATATTGTTTTTTACCAACTGCTGCAAACTTAATACAACTAATGTTATTTCCCTCTGCACTAGCGTATCCAAATCCCGCTCTACTTCTAACATGATATAGTCATCAATAAATTGATGATTAATATTTATGATGGTGGGCTTTCTATTATCTAAAAGGTTAAAAACCTCTATATTTTCCATAAGCTGTTGTTTAATATCAGCCACATTCAAATTGCCTGCTTTATTTGATAGCCAGAAACCAATCTGTAAAGCTTTATCTAAGGGCTTTAAGTTAACCATTGCTACTTCCTGATATCGGTACAATATGTTAGTAATTAAATTTACTGCATCAGTAGTCAGCTTATCCTCTGTGTTTTGAAAATCCAACCTTTGACACCACCTATAGGCTGATAATATTTACGTGACCCACTTATCAGCATTGCCCATTCTTGCGGTATACCTAGCGCCACCAGCTTCTTTCTTTTCGTTTTTGATCTCTTCCATTGTTTTAGATAACACATTCGTAACCGCTGTCGTAGCCATTCATCAAGGGATTGAAATACGGATTTTGTATCAGCTAGTCTGTAATAACCAATCCACCCAATTATATAGGTGTTGATTTTCTTGATTCTTTGGTTCATTGACTGGCTTTTGCTACGGCTCGTTAATTCCCGTATTTTGTCCATGAATCGCTGTTTTGTCTTTGGGGATATTCTGATTTTGGGTTCTTTGTTGGACGTAAATGAAAATCCTAGAAATTTTCTCTTCCACGGTCGGTCAACTGCACTCTTTTGCATATTGACCTTGAGTTTTAGTTTACCTTCTACAAATCTTTTGACACTCGCCATTACCCTTTCTCCTGCTCTACGGCTTTTAACGTAGATGTTGCAGTCATCTGCGTATCTGACAAATCGATGCCCGCGTTTCCAAAGCTCCCAGTCTAAGTCATTCAGCATGATGTTGGCCAATAGCAGGCTCAGGGGTCCGCCCTGCGGTGCCCCTTCCTCGGTTGCTATGCAACATCCGTTAACCATTACTCCAGCTTGAAGGTATTTGCGAATTAGTAGTAACACTTTCTTGTCTGAAACTCTCTTTGCCACTCTTGACATTAATATGTCGTGGTTGACTTTATCAAAGAATTTCTCGGGTCTTTCACCCTATAGATAATGCCCATGCCGGGCGCACATAGTGTAAAAACGACCCCATAAAATGGGGTCGTTTATTTTCATTATTTATTTAGCATAATCAACCACACGGGTTTCACGAATTATTATTACTTTGATTTGTCCTGGGTAATCTAATTCATTTTCAATCTGTTTGGTAATTTCCCGTGCAGTTCTCACAGCACCTAGATCATCTATCTTATCCGGTTTAACCATGATACGGATTTCCCGTCCTGCCTGAATAGCAAAGGACTTGTCCACACCTTCAAAAGAATTAGCTATCTCTTCCAGTTTCTGCAAACGTTTTATATAGGACTCTAACGTTTCTCTTCTGGCACCAGGTCTGGCAGCAGAAATCGCATCTGCAGCTTGTACTAGAACAGCTTCAATGGTTTGTGGTTCTTCATCTCCGTGGTGGGCAGCAATGGCATGGATAATTTCTGGGCTTTCTTTGTATTTTTGGCACAAATTAACACCAATTGTAACGTGTGGACCTTCCACTTCATGATCCACAGCCTTCCCAACATCATGTAATAAACCAGCACGTTTAGCAATCTGAACATCAATTCCCAGTTCAGCCGCCATTAAGCCAGCTAAATGACATACTTCAATAGAATGTTTAAGTACATTTTGTCCGTAACTGGTACGAAACTTTAGGCGTCCTAACAACTTGACTAACTCAGGATGTAAACCGTGAACACCGGTTTCGAAAGTAGCCTGTTCTCCAGCTTCTCGAATTTGTACCTCTACATCTTTTTGCGCTTTTTCCACCATTTCTTCAATTCGAGCCGGATGAATACGTCCATCGGATATCAGTTTTTCTAAAGCAATACGCGCAACTTCTCGCCGAATCGGGTCAAAACCTGATACAATCACCGCTTCTGGTGTATCGTCAATAATTAAATCTATGCCTGTTAACGTTTCAAATGATCGGATATTACGACCCTCACGTCCAATAATACGACCTTTCATTTCGTCATTAGGCAAAGCAACTACAGACACAGTGGCCTCAGCAACGTGATCAGCAGCACAACGCTGAATAGCCAATGAAATAATATCCCTTGCTCTTTTGTCCGCTTCATCTTTCGCCTTATGTTCGATATCCTTAATCATTAATGCTGCATCATGCTGGACTTCTTTTTCAATATCCGCCAGCAACATTTGTCTGGCCTCTTCAGAAGTCATATTTGATATGCGCTCTAACTCAGTCAATTGTTGTTTAAAAGTTTTTTCGGTTTCTACTTTAATTTTATCAATTTCAGTTTCCTTGCGCTGTAAAATATCTTCTTTCTTTTCAATGGCGTCAGCTTTACGATCTAGAACCTCTTCTTTTTGAGTAAGACGTCTTTCTAACCGTTGTAATTCATTACGTCGATCTTTATATTCCTTCTCAACTTCGTTTCGAAATTTAATCGTTTCTTCTTTTGCTTCCAGTATCGCTTCTCTTTTCTTAGCCTCTGCTTGACGTTGAGCATCTTCAACTATTTTTTTTGCTTCTGTTTCAGCACTGATTATCTTGGCTTCTGCAATGGATCTTCTAACGAAATAACCCACCGCCATGCCAACCATAATAGCTACAATGGCAATTAGAATACTTTGTGATTCCACTTTTAGTTCACCTCCTGTCGCTTAGATATCCTTCTAACTAACATTTTTTTAATAAAAAATACCGAGTCGCCTCGGCAGAAAAAGTATTTAATATGGATATAGTTATATCAAGCTACATATATTATAAAAATCATGATATATGTACGTTGCTTGATTTATTCGGTTTTTAAATTAAGATAATTTATATAAAACCGCCATATCGCGATATAAATCCTATTTTCTGCCATCCTCAATTTTACAAGTTTTTCTGTTCAGTGTCAAGTTACATCCAAATCAAAGTCCCTAAGGGCTTCTTTAATAATGTTATAAGAAAATCCTCTGCGCAGTAAAAGGGCAACTAATTTCTGTGATTTCGGTGGGCTGGTTTTGTTATTGATGGTCCTTTTTACCAGTTTTTTGGCTAAATCCAATTCTGTTTGATAGTCAATGGTGGCAACAGCATCTGATACAATGTCTTTATCTATTCCCAATTGAACCAATTCATATTTCATACGATTTACGCCCACTGGTTTGGCACTAGAAATTTTATTGTATATATATTGTTGGGCAAATTGGTAATCATCAATCAGTTTACAATCTTTTAGAAAATCTAAGGTTTGCTCAATTATACACTGATCATAACCCTTTTGTTCCAGCCTATTCTTTATTTCATGCTGACTCCGTTGGCGGTATGTCAGTAACCTTAAAGCATAGTTTTTTGCCTTTACCAAATCCCTATCTATTTTTAACCACCTCATTATAACTAGAAAGGCTTGGCATTGGCCAAGCCTCTAGGCAAACGCCTAAGCTTTTGTTATGCAATTATTCCGATTCTAATCAGCATCAGCCACCCCGTCCGCTAACGTCGGGGGGTTAATTTTATCATTTATCTTTTGCACAATTTCTTCAGCAATAATTGGATTTTGTTTGAGGAACTCTTTGGCATTTTCACGCCCCTGACCTAAACGCTCTTGATTATAGGCATACCAAGCACCACTTTTTTGAACAACATCTAGCTCTACGCCTATGTCAACAATGCTGCCTTCTTTTGAAATCCCTTCTCCGTACATAATATCAAATTCCGCCACTTTAAAAGGGGGGGCCACTTTATTTTTTACTATTTTTACTTTGGTACGGTTACCCAGAACGTCGGTACCCTGTTTTAATTGCTCAGACTTGCGTACTTCCATTCTAACGGAAGCATAAAATTTCAATGCCCGTCCACCAGGTGTAGTTTCCGGGTTACCAAACATTACGCCAACTTTTTCCCTTAACTGGTTGATAAAAATCGCCGCGGTTTTTGATTTACTAATTACACCAGTTAGCTTTCTTAACGCTTGGGACATCAAACGGGCTTGTAAGCCAACGTGTGCATCTCCCATTTCGCCCTCTATTTCTGCCCGTGGTACCAACGCAGCCACAGAGTCAATTACTACCACATCCACAGCACCGCTTCTCACTAAAGCTTCGCAAATTTCTAAACCTTGTTCACCGGTATCGGGCTGTGAGATAAGCAGATTATCGATGTCTACACCTAAAGCCTCAGCATATGTAGGATCCAAAGCATGTTCAGCATCAATAATTGCCGCCACTCCTCCAGCTCTTTGGGCCTCGGCAATAACATGCAGAGCAATGGTTGTTTTACCTGATGATTCAGCACCGTATATTTCAGTAACTCTACCCCGTGGTATGCCCCCAATGCCCAGAGCTAAATCTAAAGCCATGCAGCCAGTGGGTATTTTTTCCACCTGTAATTTTGCGTTTACTTCTCCCAGTCTCATAATGGAACCTTTGCCATGGTCCTTTTCTATTTTAGCCAGCGCTGCCTCTAAGGCCGACTTTTTATCCGTCAAAAGCTCATCCCCTCTCAAAACGCATGTTCGCGCGCATTATGTATCAATTATATTATCGACTTTATTGGATTGTCAATGAAAATTTATCCCTTTACAACCGCAAAGAGGGTTCGCAATGAACCCTCTTTAATACTCAACTTTTTCCAGATAGTGCCTAATCATTTTTAATGATGCGTTAACGCTACCTTGACGAATGGCCATCCGCCGACCGGGTAGTTTATATTGGCGGCAAATTGTGCCTTCGGCTGTATCCAATGCAATATAAACTAAACCAATGGGTTTCTTCTCATTGTAACCCGGCCCAGCTATACCAGTAACAGCTAGCCCTAAATCTGCCCTCAGAAGTTGGCGCACCTTTCTAGCCATGTTAGTGGCTGACCATTCGCTCACCAGTCCATGGGACTCTATGGCCACAGGATCAATACCCAACAGTTTCTCTTGGGCATCCTTGCTGTAGCAAACAATTCCACCCTTTAAGTATTTGGAACACCCAGGAATATCACACAACCGAGCCTCTACTAAACCTGCAGTACATGATTCTGCCACCGCTATGGTCTTGTTATATTTTTTCAATAAATCCCCAACAACCATTTCAATCTTTTCATCATCCATGGCAAAAATATAGGGCTTTAGACGAGCCTTCACCTGCTCAGCCAATGGCTTCACCAGTTTGTCCGCTTCCTCAGTGGTGGTAGCATGGGCACTTATTCTTACATGTACTTCACCCGGACGAGCAATATATGCCAGCTCGGGATTATCTATGCCATCCAGACCGTTTAACATTTCTTGCACATTGTCTTCCCTAATGCCAGTGACTTTAATTGTAGTAAAGCGAGTAACTTCTCCTCTCCCCGATAGAGATGCAAGGTACGATACAACATAGTTGTCGTACATAGCCTCCAATTCCCAAGGGGGGCCAGGAAGTACGATCACAACATTACCCTTGGATGTCTCAAGGATTGCCCCTGGCGCGGTGCCGCAATGATTGGGTAAAATCATTGCTCCCTTGGGGAAATATGCCTGTTTAACGGTACTGTCAGGCATATCATTGCTATGGCTAATAAAAAATTGTTTGATTGATACTAACGATTCTTCATGCAGTACCATTGGTAAGCCCAACACTTCCGCTATGGTTTCTTTGGTCAAATCATCGGATGTAGGGCCTAATCCCCCGGTGGTGATAATAATATCAGAACGTTCCAGTGATTGGCGTAGAATCATAGCCATTTGATCCCAATCGTCGCCCACTGTGGTATGTAGTGTTACTTCTATCCCCAAATCAGACAGTTTTCTTCCTAGATATTGCGCGTGTGTATTTAAACTTTGTCCCAATAGTAGTTCAGTACCGGTAAAAATCATTTCAGCTTTCATATAAGACCACCATTTATTCATTTTTTTGTTGCTTAAAAATTTTCTGACACCTGTAATTCATTTAAGGGTATGTGAAATTTATTACTTACCGCTTCATTTTAACATTGATTTTGATTTTTGCCTACCCTTAATTTATTTTCTTCTATTTATTATAAATTAAATAATTAAAAAGTAAAGTGGAGCCATCGGCTCCACTAACACTGATTATTGCATTATGCCACTGCCTGATTAATTAGATAGCGAAATTCTTTACCAGTTACCTTTTCTTTTTCTAAAAGGTTTTTGGCATTCTGCTCTATCACAGGAATCATTTTTTTGATATACTCCAAAACCCGGTTTTCCTGTTGATTTAAAATACTTTTAACCTCTTTAAACTTTTGCTCCTGAGACAGCGAGTTTATGTCAATAATGCCTAGATCACTGAGGCCGGTTTTAATGATTGTTTCAGCTGTTTGAAAAGCTTTTTCAAAATCGTTAGTTGCACCAGTGCTGCGATTACCCATTACCACGTCTTCAGCTATCGCTCCTGCCAGCATAATAGCAATTTGGTTTTCTAGATACTCCTTAGTATATAAGTAACTATCCTCTTCATTGTGCTGTCTCATATACCCCAAAGCTCCTCCCCTTGGTGTCACCGTTAATGTCGCCACTGACCCGGGACGTACCAGTTCCGCGATTAGGGCGTGACCAGTTTCATGTATGGCCACCCGCTGTAGTTCTTCATTTGTTGGGCGACGATCCAACTTTTCTCCCATAATTACTTTATCCACCGCTTCTTGCAAATGCCGATAATAAATACATTCAGAGTTTTCCCGCATGGCAAGAATCGCTGCTTCGTTAGTTAAACTCTCCAAATGAGCACCTGAAAAGCCAAAGGTTTCTTTTGCGATGACATTTAAGTCTACATCCCTTGCCAAAGGTTTATTCTTGGCATGAATTTTTAAAATTTGGTATCGGCCATTTCGGTCAGGCAATTCCACCTTTACTTGCCTATCAAATCTGCCGGGACGGGTCAGAGCGGGGTCTAACATATCAACTCGGTTGGTGGCAGCTATCACCAATATTCTCACTGTGTCATCACATTTTATTCCGTCCATTTGCACTAATAATTCATTCAGAGTTTGATCGTATTCCATGTGACTGCTGTTTTGACCCCGTTTAGCACCAAGAATTTCCACTTCGTCTATAAATATTAATGCTGTTGTTTTGCCGACTTTCTTTGCTTTTTCTTTGGCTGAATTAAATAATTTTCTCACCCGTTGAGCACCAACACCAGCATACATTTCCACAAATTCGCTGCCAGATGATGCTAAGAACACAGCATCCGTATAATTGGCGGCGGCCTTAGCCAACAATGTTTTTCCAGTACCCGGTGGCCCGGTAAAAAGTATCCCTTTTAACGGACGAATGCCTAACTTTTTAACCTGCTGGTAGTTTTTAATAAAGTCCAAACCTTCTTTTAACTCATTAATGGCGGTATCCTGACCACCAATATCCTCAAAGGTAACTTTGGGAATTGCAGTACCACCACTCTCAAAGCCCTTTACCAAACCCTTTGTTTGAGCAATAAAATATAAAGTACCGCCAGCAATTGCCAAAATAAATAAGGGAAAGATATCATAGCCAGCAATGAAAGCAAATATAATTAAGGCTAAAGTCAAGCCAAGGCTAATTTCTTTGATCACTGGCCTCACCTCCAATATTGGCAACTTGTCCCGTTACCATGTAGTTTTGTCTCGCTACTATTCTGATTAAACTTTTATTGGTGTGCTCGTTAAATAATTGAATAAAAATGTTGTCGCCACTTACATATACCTCGGCATTTACCTGGGCTTCAGTGGCCATTTTTTCTATATTATCAACCATCTCAGGGAAGTTTCCCTGCATTATCGCTTGATGAATGTAGTACTGACTGCGCTGCCAAAGTTGATATAGCTGTTGGTCAGGATTATCCACAAAGCTAATTCTAAAGGACTGATTTTTTAGCACTTTGCTAGCTTCAAAATATATCTCTTGATACAATTCAGCGCTATTTATTCCTTCATCCTTTAATTTTATTTCGATCACAGTGATATCAGCTTTTTCATCAATGGTGACCTGTTGCACTGATTTATTCTCCATTATTAATTCTTCCAGTGGTTTTTCTATGTTGTATTTATTATATAAAAATTGACCACCAAAAAATAAAATTAAACCGATTAATAGTGCTAAGATAATTATTGGTATCCGGAGACCGCGCCACTCCACAGCCATCCCCCTCTCTAAAGTTAGCCAATAAACAACTACCATTATAACACAATAACATACAAGCATCATTATGAAACAACTTCCATCATCGGGTGCAGACAACTAAAGCCACCTCATGTGAGGTGGCTTTAGTTGCAATGTTATCTAAATGTCTGTTAATTGTCAAAGAGTATAGCTGTAAGCGAGATTCTGTTTTAAACAGTCATCTATCTAAGGAATGATCTTTCATTCCTTCCCCATTTAGGGGGTGCCCCTACCCGCGATTGGCAACGCCGCTCGCCTATTTGGGTTGCGCACTGGAGGAGTTTACCATTTGCACTCACTGGTCGCCCAGTGACATCGTTTCTGTGGCACTTTACAGCTACTTGAAACTACTAGAGCTTCTTTCACCGTCGTCAGGTCGCCCTGCCCCAGCTTACACTGGGCTCCGTACTACAGCCTTTGGGCTGTGTGCGTCTCGACTTTCCTCTACCATTATGGCAGCGACTGTTCGCTGTACTCTTTGGAAATATTATTATAGCATGTTTATGCTAAATATCAATATGTAAATATTAACATAAATTCCATGTTATATGCTAAAATCCGCCTTTTTTAATGGCATGCCAGTTCTTTTTGAAATAATCTATACCGGACCAAATGGTAAATATTACAGCAATGGACATGGCAAAATGGCCGGTATAGGGATAAAAGGGCAACTGTGGCAAAAACAATGCCACAATCGCAATAATTTGGGAAACGGTTTTATATTTCCCTAATTTACTGGCCGCTATAACTACCCCTTCACCCACAGCCAATGTCCTTAACCCAGTAACTGCAAATTCTCTTCCGATAATTATTACCGCTACCCAACCTGAAAGACGTTGCAGTTCTACCAAACTAATCAAAGCAGCGGTCACCAACAACTTATCCGCCAGAGGGTCCATCAATTTACCAAACCTAGTGATCATTTTCTTTTTTCTAGCGATGTAACCGTCCAAACCATCGGTACTGGCAGCTAATATGAAAACTCCCGCAGCTAAAATATCTCCATAGGGTATTTTAATGGAGACTATTAATAAGAATACGGGGATTAAAAATATTCTGGCCATAGTTAAACGGTTCGGTAAATTCATTTGCTCAGTACTCCTATCAAATCATATTCCGTTGCATCTGTTATTTTTACCTGAACTAATTCGCCAGCATGAATCTTTGTTCCTGCCTGAAAATATACTTGCCCATCAATTTCTGGTGCATCTCCATGACTCCTACCTACATAGGTGGCCTCTTGGTCAACCACTTCACCTTCAATAAGTACTTCTAAAACTTGGCCAATTTTATTTTTATTTTTTTCCAAGGATAGTTGTTGTTGTAACTGCATTGTTGAATGGTAACGTTGTTCTTTAACACTTTCATCTATTTGATCAGGCATTTCTGCAGCCGGTGTACCTTCTTCCTGAGAATACTGAAATACTCCCACGCGGTCAAATTTTATTTCCTGCATAAAGTCTAGTAACTGTTGAAAATCATCATTGCTCTCACCTGGGAAACCCACTATAAAGGATGTTCTCAAAGTTACATCGGGAATAGCTGTCCGTATTTTAGTTATAAGATTTTTGATTTGCTGAACATTTCCCCGGCGATGCATTTTTTTCAGTACGTTATCAGACGCGTGTTGCAGTGGTAAATCTATATACTTACAAACCTTCGGGTCTTTTGCGATAACACTAATTAACTCATCAGAGAGATAACTGGGATAGCAATATAGTAAACGCAGCCACTTTAACTTTGGTAACTTGGTTAGTCTCGTCACCAGCTCTGGCAAAACATATTGTCCATAAAGATCATAACCATAACGGGTGGTGTCCTGGGCCACTAAAATAATTTCTTTAATTCCATTATCCAGTAAATAATTGACCTCTTGTTCAATAACCTCCATCGGTTTACTGGTATAAGCACCTCTGATTGCAGGAATGGCACAGTAGGCGCACCGATTGTTACACCCATCAGCAATTTTTACGTATGCGCTATGGCCTGGATTGGAAAGCACCCTCGGCAAAGCAGTATCGGTCACACTACTAGGATCACATACTGCGTTAACTCTGGCGCCCCCCGCTGCTTGCTCCACAACTTCTACAATGTTACTGACACCACCGGTGCCAACTATGGCATCAATTTCTGGCATTTCCTCCATTAACTCATCTTTGTATCGTTGAGCCAAGCAACCAGTTACAATAAGTTTACTACCCTTTAGCGCTTTATGCTTAGCCATTTCTAATATAGCTTGAATGGATTCCTCTTTAGCGCTTTCAATAAAGCCACAGGTGTTGACTATTAGCACATCGGCTTCGTTTTCATTAGCAGTGACATTATAGCCACGTTCACTTAGTAATCCTAACATGTTTTCAGTATCCACTAAATTTTTATTACAACCAAGACTAACAACTGCAACTTTCTTTCCTGTCATTAATTACCCTCCATTTTCGATTGCATTTAAAGTATACAGCAGCGCAATTATACTGTCAAAGCTATTACTTATTTTATTTATTTATGGCATAATATTACTAAGGAGTTGAAGATAAAATGCATCTTTTAATTTCTTTAGTGTTGCTTATTGGATTAGTTTTTTGGTTATCCCGCAGCTTTATTTTAAATAAAATTGTCAATGCAAGCCGAGATCGACACAGCGGTATAGACATTACCGAAGAATCTGCCATCGCTTGCCATAATTGTGGTGCCTACTACACTGGCAGTCCCAATTTTTGTCCAAATTGTGGTATAGCATTAAAAGAAGACTAAAGGGTCCATTACCGAACCCTTTAGTCTTCTTTTATTATTGCATTAGCCTTGCTGGGCTTTAAATTGTTCATTGACCACTTGTCCCATCGGACCCAACTTACCCAAGTTTTCACCGTTATATTGAACGTCAACCACACCAGCATTCCCTAGTATGATATTAATGCTTTCCGACCCGCTAAACTCCTTGCTGGTTCCCGCAGTAACTGTGCCTTCAAAGGCGATTTGTCCGTCAACATCTACTCTCATCCAGCAGTTAGCATCGGTAACATTAAGCACTAATTCAACCCCCTCAATGGGTTGTTCAGGGGGTTCAGATTGATTATTTTCAGGTGGTGTATTGTTTACATCACCATTATTGTCTTTAGGCTGATCGTTATCATCATTATCCTGTACTGCATTGGGTAGTTCGGGCACATTATGTCCCGGTGCGTAGGCTTTATAGACAGATGCAAAGGCAAAAATCACTGCGATAACTGCCACCGCAGCAACCAGTTTTGCTATTTGTGATTGTCCCCGCCTCCGGCGCCTTCGCGACGGTCTTTCCTTAACAGTGGGTTTATTTTCTTCAGTCTCCTTAGCCGCTATGTTGATGTTACTTTGGAATTTACTTTTATATTGCTCCACCAATTCATCGTCATTTAAGCCAAGAAAACGGGCATAATTTCTCAAAAAAGCAATAACGTATACTTGTCCAGGTAACAAATCGAACTTTTCATTCTCCAGCGCTTCTAGGTAGCGTGATCTAATCTTAGTTGCCTCTTCTATGTCATCCAATGAATAACCCTTTGTCAACCTGGTTTGTTTTAGCAAGTCCCCAATTTCCAAAAAGATCACCTCCCGTTTACACTCTTAATTATTAGATATTTTTTTAGTAAAAGCAGCTATTTCTTTTACAGCCTGCTTAATGTCGCCAGTATCTACACAAAGATCAAAACCATTATCAGGCTGCTGTGGATATTTATATAGCGGATCATAATATGTGGTTAGAAGAAATGAAAAGACATCATCAAATTTATGTTCATCTAGCATTTGGTTTAATTCAGCAACCTTTTGTTTACCAAGCCTTTTATACAACAACGACGTGGCACTTTTAAGCGCTTCAATATTGTGATCTTTACCCATTGTATAATCCTTAGTGATTCTTGCAACTCTTTTGCCTAGTTTTGCATATAAAAGCACTTTATATCCATCGGCCATAGTGTTTAGAACAATTTGTGGCACCAGCAGTTTCCCCAGCCTTCTGCTTTCACACTCCACTAAAAAATAATTTACTTTTTCGTACTTTCTCAGTTTATCTACAATCATTGACTCAAAGGATTTTTGAGATGGTGATGCAGGCATACCAATCTTTCCATACACCGAACCACGATGTTTTGCTAAGCCCTCTATATCTAAAACCGGTTCTTTCATTGATGTTAATTTTTCCAATACTTCTGTCTTTCCCACACCGGTTAGTCCGTGCAAAACCACTGCTTTATGTGGTAGTTTTTCTCTATCTAAATATTGAACAACATATTTGCGATATGATTTATAACCGCCAGATATACGCAACATCGGTATACCTAGGCTTGACACCACCGATAACACAAATTTACTGCGCATTCCCCCGCGCCAACAAAATACTATTAAAGTTTTGGTGGCTGCGATATCCCTTAATTGTTTATATATAACGAGCAATTTAGGAGCAATAATTTCCAACCCTAATTCTTTAGCTTGCTCCACTCCAATTTGTTTATAGGTTGTACCTATTAATGCACGTTCTTGGTTGTTAAATATCGGTATGTTAATGGCGCCCGGTATGGTGTCCTCTGCATATTCTCCCTCAGAACGTAAGTCTACGTAACATACATTGTTCATGTTTAATGCTTCTTCAATAGTTATGTCGTTTCTACCCATGGTTATCCTTCCATATTACAATTTATTCTATGCTTTGTCAGACAATCCTGCTTTGCCAAAAAACTAATTCAGGCAATTTTTAAACCTATAATTTAAATATTTTACATTTTTTACATATAAACGAGTATATATCATCTGTCATAAATGGTCAAGTTATGTAAGGATTAAGAAAACATCCCGATTTAATCTGGGGATGTTTTCTCGCCAAACACTTGATTATATTGTTCTAACGTCATCAAAATAGCTCGTGGTTTACTGCCTTCGTAAGGTCCCACTATTTTTCGTTGCTCCATAATATCAATTAATCGCGCTGCCCGGGCATAGCCAATATGTAAGCGCCGTTGTAGCATCGAAATTGACGCCTGTCCCTGTTCAATTAGGATCTTTACCGCCTGTGGCAATAATTCATCCTCAACTGGCGGCTCCACCGTTGTTTCGTTAGGAACATCCTTGGTAACTTTATCATCATACACCGGTTGACCTTGTTTTTTAAGGAAATTAACCAGTTCTTCCACTTCTTTATCTGAAAGAAACGCACCCTGTATCCGCACCGGTTTAGATGCACCCACTGGGTAAAACAGCATGTCTCCTTTGCCCAATAATTTTTCTGCACCGGCCATATCTAGGATGGTACGGGAATCCACTTGGGACGACACCGCAAAGGAAATCCGCGAAGGTATGTTGGCTTTAATTAAGCCTGTTATAACATCAACCGAAGGCCTTTGGGTGGCAACCACTAAATGAATGCCCGCAGCACGGGCCATTTGCGCCAAACGACAAACCGCATCTTCCACATCAGCCGGTGCTACCATCATTAGGTCAGCCAACTCGTCAATTATTACAACCACTAAAGGCAAATGCTTGTCTTCGGCATCGGCGTCATTAGTTCTAATCAAATTGTTATACCTAGTAATATCTCTAACCCCGGTTTCTGCAAATAAATTATAACGTCTTTCCATTTCTTTAACCGCCCACCTAAGGGAGGCCGCCGCCTTTTTGGGGTTAGTCACCACCGGAGATACCAGGTGTGGGATACCATTGTACATAGCCAGTTCTACCATTTTAGGGTCAATCATCAGCAACTTTACCTCATCGGGGGTAGATTTAAATAGTATGCTGGCTATTAATGTGTTAATACATACACTCTTACCGGCCCCGGTGGCCCCGGCAATAAGCAAGTGGGGCATTTTGCTTAAATCAGCCACCACCGAATTACCCGCAATATCTTTTCCCAAAGCTATGGAAAGTTTTGACGTGGATTGCACATATTCACTGCTTTCTAAAATATCCCTAATGTGCACCATTGTGACCTCTTTGTTGGGTACTTCAATACCAATTGCCGCCTTGCCCGGTATCGGCGCTTCTATGCGCACGTCGGGTGCGGCCATCGACAAGGCAATATCATCAGCCAACCCAACTATTCTGCTTACTTTTATCCCTGTTGGCGGTTGAATTTCAAACCTAGTTATGGTTGGACCGCGAGAAACCTGGGTTACCTTAGCTTTGATACCAAAACTGGCCAAAGTATCTTCTAACGTGTGTATCCGCTCGGTGATGTCTTTAGTGCTAACATTGCTTTTGCTCTTTGGTCGCGATAGCAATGTTATTGGTGGTAATTGATAGGTTGGCATGTCCTCAATTGACAATTGCGTATAATTAATGGGCTGTTGCTGATCGTTCCATGGTTCTTCAACTTCCTTTAACTCTTTAGCGATGGTGGATTTGTTAGTTTTTGTCCTAATTATCGGTAATGGGCCAGTTGGTTGATCCACAGGTGTTTGGTCCGTTTTTATCCTATCCTGCTGATGTTGATTCAACCCATCAATGAAAATTGTTTCAGGTTCGATGGTTTGCAGATGCTGTTCTTTTGGTTCAGTGGTGTCTGCACTGTCGGTAAACAAGAAATTCACTAAGGAATTTTTAAAATTTATACAGCTATTTTTGCTGACCGTCACTACATCCTTAGCCATAATTGCCAAAGGTTTATTGGTTAATAACAATAGCGCCACCAAGGTGGAGGCCGCCAAAATTATGTATGTTCCGGATTGTCCAAAGGCTTTTTGCAGCAAAAAGCTAAAAGTTGCTCCCACTAAGCCGCCCCCTACACCTTCATAACCTAGCATAAAGGCCTGATCTACAGGGTACTGGAGGTGAAGAACAGTCAGGGTAATGATAAACATCAATAGGCCACCGTAGACCTTGGTGGATAACGCTGCTCGGTTGCGTTGGGCTATCAATCTTATACCCAGAATAAACAACAATATCGGAAAAATTATTCTGCCTTCGCCGCATATTCCCTTTAATACTCTGCCAATGAAATTTCCGACGGTGCCCAGCGACGAATTATAAAAACTAGTTAGTCCTAAAAGCCCCAGCGCTAATAGAACTATGCCAGCAATTTCATATTTCAAATCTTCTTTAACGATTTTAAAAAGACCCAAATGATACACCTCCTCTTTTATTATACCACAAAAATTTCCATATTCCTGTTTCATTGGCAAAGCCCAGTATAACACCCCTTATTTTGAGCATAATACAACCGACCGTTCTTGAAAGGAGGTAAATCATGCATAACAACCTAGCCCTCAGAGAATTGATAGATTTGGAAGCACACTTACAACTGGAAAGTAACAACATTCGCACTTTCAATCATTATTCTAGAGAGTGCCAAGACCCACAATTAAAGGCCATCTGCCAACAAATGGCAACCCGTCGCATGCAGGCCTTTCAAATGTTAGTCAACAGTGTGGGCGCCAACATCCAATAAGGGGTAAATAATGGTTATCGATAACATCGAAGACAAAGACTTGGCCTTAGCCATGTTAAATGATTTAAAGTTTACCTGTCAGTGCCTAAACCAAAAAATATTGGAAACATCCAACCTACAATTGAGACAAAACTACATCAACATTCTAAACGAAACTTTTAATGAACACAAACAATTATTTGATCTGATGACCCAACGGGGCTGGTATCAGCCAATGATGGCCCCGCCCCAACAACACAATCAGATAATTACTAAAATTAGCAATACGCAAAATGAAGTTATGCAAACAGTAAATGCCACTGGTTATCAACCACAATATCAACAGCCCATTATGTATCAAAGGGGCAATCAAGGACATCAATTATATTAATCCAAAACCGCCTGTACAATAACAACATGTACAGGCGGTTTTGGATTTTGATCGCTACTATAATTTAATTTCGGCACCTGGGCTAAATTCTGGTTTTAAATAATCGTATGGATTTGTGGATATTAATCGCACAACTTGGGAGCTTCCCTGACCATTATCGGCCACCACCAGTGTTGAACCATTAAATAATACTTCCCGTTGCTGAGCATATTGGTTACACTGATCCATCCCTGCCAATACCAATTCCAATTGCATTGGTGTATAGAGGATCACTGCAAAGGCACTCCCCTCATGTTATTATTTTCTTCGATGAGTTCTTTTAATTTTCTCACTGCTTGTCCCACGGCACCCACTTCATCTATTAGACCCACATCTACCGCATCTTTGCCAATTAACACCGTACCAATATCCCTGGCCAGCTCTCCGGTTCTAAACATTAGTTCTCTAAATTTCGATTCAGTGATGTTGGAATGACCGGTAACAAAATTAACCACGCGATCCTGCATTTTATCTAAATATTCATAGGTTTGCGGTACCCCAATAACTAAACCATTTAGTCTGATGGGATGTATTGTCATGCTGGCGGTTTCGGCAATAAAGGAATAATCACTACTGACAGCTATCGGAGCACCAATGCTGTGACCACCACCCAACACAATGCTTACTGTGGGCTTGCTCATGCTGGCAATCATTTCAGCTATACATAAACCCGCCTCCACGTCTCCGCCCACTGTATTTAAGATTAGCAATACTCCTTCTATGTCGTCGCTTTGCTCAATACCCACTAGCTGTGGGATCACGTGCTCATATTTAGTTGTTTTATTCTGTGGTGGCAACGTTAAATGACCTTCAATTTGACCCACTATGGTCACACAATGAATATTGCTTTTAATTTCTGGTACATCGGTGGTTCCCAATTCACGTATTGCTTCAAGGGACCCCTTAGGTTTACCCACAACACGTTTACTCTTGTTTGCATCTGGGTTAAATGTTTGCGGATAGGTGTCAGGGGTACCAGGAAAGGTCACATTGGGATTGGGATTAACGTTAGGGCCGGGCGGCGGCAAGTTTGGATTAAAATTAGGCCCTGGCTGCGCCACTGGGAACTCTTGAAAAATATCATACATGATATATCCACTCCTTAACATATAGTTACCCATAGTATGGCACAGCAATTTAAAAAATACACAATTTTTGTCTGAGATGGTTTTTTGAGACAAAAATAATAACCGTAAATCTCGATAAAGAATAGAGATTTACGGTTATAGAGTTCGGCTTATACTTCCATGATGATTGGTAAGATCATTGGTCTTCTCCTAGTTTTTTCAAACAAGAACCTACTCAATGCTTCCCGCACTTGTGATTTAATGGAAGACCATTCTGTTATATTGCGTTCAGAACACTTTTCTAAAGCGCTCTTTACTTTATTTTTAGCATCTTCCATTAACCTTTCTGATTCCCGGACATAAACAAAACCACGCGAAACTATATCTGGACCGGCCACCACCAGACCAGATTCTTTACTAATGGTAACAACCACAATTAGGATTCCATCTTGAGACAACTGTTTGCGGTCTCTGAGTACTATGTTTCCAACGTCGCCCACTCCTAAACCATCAACCAATACCCGACCTGCAGGTACCCGACCTGCCAACCGTCCATGCTTTTTAGTAAACTCTAACACCATACCGTTTTCCGCAACAAAGGTATTCTCTGGCGGGATACCCATTTCCTGAGCTAATTCGGTATGTTTTACCAGCATCCGATACTCGCCGTGCACTGGAATGAAAAATTTAGGTTTCAGTAAATTAAACATCAATTTTAATTCTTCTTGGCTTGGGTGACCAGAGGTGTGTATTCCTGAAACTGATTCATATATTACTTTAGCACCACGTTTAAAAAGCAAATCTATCACCCGGGCTACCGTTTTCTCGTTACCCGGTATCGGGTTAGCGGAAATAATTACGGTATCCCCTGGCACAATTTCCACTTGCCGATGATCAGACATGGCAATCCTTGCTAAAGCTGACATTGGTTCGCCCTGACTACCGGTGCACAACATCACCAATTTGTCCTTAGGCAATCTGGCAGCCTCATCTAATTCAATTAACGTGCCCTCTGGTATCTGTAAATAACCAAGCTCAGAGGCGATGTTTACCACATTGATCATGCTACGGCCAATTACTGCTACCTTGCGCTCATATTTGTGCGCTGCCAATATCACCTGCTGCAAACGATGAACATTGGAGGCAAAAGTGGCTACAATAATACGTTCCTTTGCTTCGCCAAAGGTTTGTTCAAAGGTTTGACCCACTGCCTTTTCTGAAAGAGTAAATCCAGGCCTTTCCACGTTGGTGCTATCAGACATCATTACTAAGACGCCTTTTTCTCCTAATTGGGCCAATTTATAAAAATCTGTTACCTCACCATCAACCGGGGTTTGGTCAATTTTAAAGTCTCCAGTATGCACAATGGTGCCCACCGGAGTATGGATTGCCAAACCCACTGAATCAGGAATACTATGGGACACTTTTATAAAATCAACTTTAAAGGGCCCAACTTGAATGGTTTCTCTGGCCTTTACTGGATTTAAAACCACATTGGTCAAGTTGTGTTCTTTTAACTTATGACCCAGTATTCCTAACGTCAATTTTGTCCCGTAAACCGGTACATTAATTTGTCTCAATACATACGGTAACGCCCCAATATGATCTTCGTGTCCGTGCGTTAGCAGTATTCCACGTAGCATGTGTTTGTTTTCTAATAAATAAGTAATATCCGGGATTACTATATCAATACCCAACATTTCCTCTTCTGGAAATGATAAACCACTGTCAATGAGCAATATATTGTCCCCGTACCTTATCGCCATCATGTTTTTGCCGATCTCGCCTAATCCACCTAAAGGAATTATCGAAATTTTTGCTTCTCGTGCCAAAAATGCACCCCCTAACCCTGAAATCAATCTGATTAAAACATTATAAGTGATAATTACCAGGAGAAGGCGGGATTATATTGCTATGGTTTTTGGGATAGAATAGCCGTACAAATTAACCATCTGCTTTATTATACTTAAATTGCCTAAACTTAACAAGGGTAATTAATCAAACATTGTTATCATAACCAATATTTAGCAGATTAATACCTGTTGCTTATTAATGCAGTAATAATTTCTCCACTTGCTAGAAAGCCATGCACCCACATGCTTAGTAATTTTCGGCAACAACATCAAAGGGTGTGCAGCAACTGCACACCCTTTGATGTTTGGTGTTAAATAATGCCATTATCTGTCAACAATGTTTTTAATTTTTCTTTATCTTCGGCATTAATGTTAACCAGTGGCAACCTGACACCGCCGACGTTAATGCCCAATAAATTAAGGGATTCCTTTACCGGCACCGGGTTTGTGGTGATGAACATACCTTTAAAAATTGGAAATAATTCGCTATGCAAATGGATAGCTTTCGATACATTGCCCTTTACATAAGCCTGCACCATCTCTTGTATTTTATTGCCAATAATATGTGATGCTACACTGACAATGCCTTTACCACCTAAAGCCAATATCGGTAAGGTTAAGGAATCATCACCACTATAAATGGCAAAGCCCTCAGGCAATATCCGTCGTAATTCACTTACTTGGTCCATGGAACCCGCTGCTTCCTTTATCGCTATAATATTGGGCACGTCACTGGCCAATCTGGCCACTGTGGCTGGCAAAACGTTGATTCCTGTACGTCCCGGAATATTGTAGAGCATTATTGGCAACTTAGTGCAATGGGCCACTTCTTTAAAATGCTGGTACAAACCTTCTTGAGACGGCTTGTTATAGTAAGGTGCCACTAACATTACCCCATCTACACCGGTTTTTTCAGCACTTTCGGTAAGGGCAATGCTTTCGGCGGTATTATAGCTACCAGTACCAGCGATTACAGCTGCATCGCCACCCACCTCATCAACAACCGCTTTAAACAAAGCAATTTTTTCGTCCTTGGTTAACGTTGGCGACTCTCCAGTGGTTCCACAAACCACGATGCCATCTGATCCGTTTTCCACCAGATAGCGAGCTAATTTTTTAGCTTGATTGATATCTACTTTTTGTTCCCGATCAAAGGGCGTAACCATTGCAGTTAATACCCTACCAAAATCTACAGACACGGCTTTCACCTTCCCTAATATATTTCTTCCCTGTAGCAGCCGTACCATTATGTTTTTTAAAACTATTATTTATCTATTTCTATATACTATTTATTACCCAACATAAATTGCTTATGCAGTGCTACAATTGCCTTTTTCATATCTTCATTCTTAACTAAAACCCATATTGTGGTATGGGAATCCGATGATTGAAGAATTTCTACACCCGCTGCAGTAAGGGATGCCACTACATTGGCCATTACCCCCGGTACGCCAGTCATTCCGGCACCTACAGCAGCCACTTTGGCACAACCAGAATTTAATTCAGGGAAAATACCCATATTCTCCAATATTTGTTTAGCTTTATCAGCCACAGTATCTTTAACTGTAAAGGCAATGTACTGAGGATTAACATTCCAAAAATCAACGCTTATGTCTGCTAACGCCATACCTTTAAAAACCTTTAAACAAATATTATCAATGGACTGACCCTTCATATCTATCATCACTTGGGTAACATCTGTCACATTGGTGATGCCCGTTATCGTTCGATCCAGCGTCATGTCTATGGTGGCACCATAGACTTCGCCATGGTTGGTCACCAGAGTTCCAGGAGCATCGCTAAAGGTACTCTTTACCCGGAGAGGGATGTTTTTTTGCATTGCTATTTCAACCGCCCGGGGATGAATTACCTTAGCACCTTCATGGGCCAGTTGGCAAATTTCGTTATAGGTCACCTTTTCAAGAATCTTAGCATCATCTACGATGTGGGGATCTGCCGTCATTACCCCTTCAACATCGGTATAGATATCGATGCATTCAGCGTCTAAAGCTACTCCCAAAGCGGCAGCGGTGGTGTCACTGCCACCTCTACCCAATGTGGTAATCTCTCCATTTTCTGAAATACCTTGAAACCCAGCAACCACCACAACCCTTCCCTGTTCAGCCAGTTCAAGTACTTTTTTCGGTTCCACCCTGAGTATTTTGGCATCACTAAAGTTTTGGTCTGTAATTATTCCCGCTTGGGCGCCGGTTAGAAAAACTGCCTGACAACCCATTTCCATCAGGGTGTTAGCCATAATGACACCGGAAATTATTTCTCCGCATGATATTAATAAATCCAATTCTCTACTGGGTACATCCCGGTTGATTTGTTTAACCAAATTGATTAATGTATCTGTTGAATATGGTGCTCCATAGCGGCCGATTGCTGAAACCACCACCACAGGGCTAAATCCCTGGTTTTGTGCTGAAAGAATTTTGGCTGCCACTTCTTTTCTAAATTCCGGTGTAGTTAAAGAAGTGCCACCAAATTTTTGTATCAAAAAACGCATATTATCTCCCCAATAAGCATTGGTATTTTATTACCAGTTCTGCAATTTGTACCGCATTGGTTGCTGCACCTTTTCTGATTTGATCTCCCACCACCCAAATGTTGACAGCGCTATCATGGGAATTGTCTTCGCGAATACGGCCCACAAAAACTTCATCTTTATAGGAGGTATAAAGCGGCATCGGATAGCTATTGGTGGCTGGGTCATCTACAACCACCACACCTGGAGCTTTAGCAAATAGCTCTTTAACTTCTGCAGCAGTGAGTTTGCGCTCGGTTTCAATGTTAATGCTTTCCGAGTGACTGCGGTAGATTGGTACTCTGACAGTGGTGGCCGTAATTCTCATATCCGGTTGATGAAAAATTTTCTGCGTTTCTTTAACCATTTTCCATTCTTCCTTGGTGTAATCCATTTCCTGCCAGACATCGATATGGGGAATCAAGTTAAAGGCGATTTGATGCATAAACTTTTTGGGCGGGTACTCATCACCATTGATAACCGCTTTGGTTTGCTCTGTTAATTCATCAATACCTTCCTTACCAGCACCAGACACTGCTTGATAAGTAGACACCACCACCCGTTTTATACCAGCGGCGTCGTGGATCGGTTTCAATGCCACCACCATAATAATTGTTGAGCAGTTAGGATTGGCAATAATCCCTTTATGCTCTTTGACATCTTCGGGATTGACTTCAGGAACCACTAATGGTACTTCAGGATCCATCCGGTAATTACTGCTGTTATCTATGACCACACAACCTCTTTCAACTGCTGCCGGCCCGAATTCAACACTGGCCTTACCCCCCGCAAAAAGTGCAATATCCATACCATTAAAGGAATCTGGTGTTGTTTCCTCTACCACATAAGTTTTACCCATAAAAGAAATCTGTTTACCTGCAGAGCGGGATGTGGCACATAAACGCAAATCTCCCAGCGGGAACTTTCGCTCTTCCAGTATGGTCAAAATTTCCTGTCCCACTGCTCCAGTCGCACCTACAACAGCAACATTATATTTTTTCAAAAATATTCCCTCCACTAATTTATTTCAGTAAGTACATTAATTGTATCACTTCCGGGCAATTTTGGGCGGTGGTCTAAATAATTTTATTTGGTATAACTGATAATTAATGGCTGTAACTGTTTACCCTGCAATGCCGCCTCAATGGTTTCCAGTGTTAAATTCATATTGGCTTTCAGCGAGTTTGGTTTGCCCACTGGGCTATCTTGACCAAAGGGAATCATAAATATATTTTTAGAATTAATTAACAGGCCTAAGTTTTTAGCATTGATTCCCAGACCATCATTGGTTGAAATACCAATCACCACCGGCCTTTGGTTCCGTAAATGGGCTTTGGTGGCCATCAACACAGCACCGTCGGTGATACCATTGGCTAGTTTAGCTACAGTGTTGCCCGTACATGGTGCAATCACCATAATATCAATTAATTTTTGAGGACCAACGGGCTCAGCATCTGTAATGGTAGCTATCGGCTCTTTGCCAGTAATTTCTTTAAGTCTCTTTAGCCATGTTTCAGATTTGCCAAATCTCGTATCGGTGGTTTCCACTGATTGACTAATGATTGGCAGAACCTCTGCACCCTGTTGAATTATCCTTTCGATTTGTGGTAATGTTTCCTCTATTGTACAATGAGATCCCGTTAGAGCAAAGCCCACTCTAATACCTTTTAACCTCATACAAAGCACCTCCGTGGCTATACATAATTCTACTGGAACAGTTCTTCGGCCAACAAACGGGGTATAACCTGGGCTAGTATTCTCCCTGCTGATTTAGGCGCCACTTTACCGGGCAAGCCCGGCGCTTGTAATGCCTTAATACCAAATCTCTTGGCTGCTTCAAAATCAGTCCCACCAGGAGGGGAAGCCACATCTATCACTACCATTTCACTGGAAGCCTTACTTAAAATACAATTAGTTAGTACCAGCGCCGGTACTGTATTAAAAACAATGTCGGCTTCCTTAATTACCAATGGTAATTCAGCATAATTTCTTGGAGTCATACCCAGTTGATAAACCCTTGCCAAATGTTCATCCCGTCGGGCCACCACTGTTACTTTAGCACCCATCCCCTTAAGTAGGGTTGCTATCGTCGCGCCAGTTCGACCATATCCCAATACAAAGCTATTGCTGTCGTGTATTGTTATCGGTGTAGCTTCCATAGCCATCTGCACTGCCCCTTCTGCCGAAGGTATTGAATTAAGTATAGCCACCTCATCTCTTTTGAGAACCTCCACCAGTTTCAGATTACACCGTCTGGCCATTTCGGCAAGACGTTCTCTGGCAAAGCCGGCATATACCGGTGTGTTGGCCGGTAGTGAGACTAAATGTTTTTCGGACAATTCCAGTGGCTGTTCGGTAAAAATAGAATAAACCGTGCCGTCTTTATTAATACCAGGGACTGGAAGTATTACAGCCTGAACATTACCCAAAGCTGCTTGCACGTCTGGGTAAATTGTCACATTTTCGGTTCCCTGTACTGGTAAGCCTACCACCTGTACATGGGCACCTAAACGGGATAATTCAGACACTAATAGAATCTCCCGAGCATCCCCACCCAACACAGCTATTCTGATTCCCTGCAGGTCAGGTTGCATGCCTGGAAGGCCTCCTTTCGACAACTTTCTGATATGTTTCACTATATGTTGCGTTGCCAAAGGAGGTGCTTGTATATCCAATGTATTACTCTGTCAGCTAATGCAATTTTATGTTATTCTTCAAATATAAGGTTATCCAAACCGTAAACCAGCTTTTGGATGGTCATCACTTTTCTAATGCCAATCAAGAGGCCAGGCATAAAGGATTCTCTGGATATCGAATCATGACGAATAGTTAGGGTTTGGCCAGTGCCGCCAAAAATAACCTCTTGATGAGCTACATATCCTGGCAATCTTACACTATGGATATGCATTCCTTCAAAATCGCCCCCCCGTACACCAGCAATTTTCTCGTATTCGGTAGGCAGACCCTGACGGAAATTACCCCTTACATCAGCAATGGCCTCGGCAGTTTTGATAGCGGTACCTGATGGAGCATCTATTTTTTGATCATGATGCAGTTCAATAATCTCTACGTTGGGAAAAAATTTAGCGGCCATGGCAGAGAACTTCATCATCAACAACGCACCAATGGCAAAGTTGGGGGCCAGTAACCCTCCAATTTGATTATTTTTAGCCAAATCTTGTAATTCTTGAATTTGTTCACCGGTCATGCCAGTGGTGCCAATTACCGGCCTGACTTTACTATTAAAGCAGATTTTTGCATTTTCAAAAACCACTTCTGGAGTCGTGAAGTCCACTAACACATCTGGTTTTAGCTGTTGCAAAACCATTTCAAGGTTATCATGGATGTTTATGTTTACATCTTCAATACCAATTATTTTCCCTAAATCCATGCCAGCCCGTCCTGGGTCTACCGCCCCCACCAGTTCCATATCTTTAGCCTGTGATATTGCACGGCAACATTCTTGCCCCATTTTACCTGCTGCACCAGTAACCACCACTCTAATCATCTATTAAACCCCCATGTTCTATGTATATATTTTTAAAATTAATATTTAACTTGTGGTTAATTATTCTATAAATAGGACTGCTTGTCAACTTTAATAGTTTAATTTATTAACGCCATATTTTATGCCAAGTGACATAAAAACTTTACATAAACTTTAATAAAATATAAGCCAAGGGCAATATTTGCCTTTGGCTTATACTGAATACCTTTGAAAATTTAGATTTCCCTGATCCAATTCTACTATAATCACTTCTTCCCCCACTTTACGCACTAGATCCCAGGGGATAACCATGCTTTGTCTATCTACCCAGAAATTTAACATATTAGCCCGCCGTGGTAGTATTATGTGCTTTATTTGGCCACTATCAACATCAATGGATAAGTCCGAATCTCCAATAATTCCTAACCTGGAGCCATTAACAATATTTACGATTTCTTTGCCCACAAGATCACTTAACCTCAACTATGGTCACCCCTTCGCTTATTCTAACGGCCTAACATCCTCAGTATAAATGGTTGTACAATGGCAATTGATATAGATATAGCTGCCAGCGGTTCCAAGCTAATGTCCATTAACTCTACCTTTGGTGGTACATTTAGTTTTAAAAAGTCTATCAGCATAACCACCGATAAGTAGATACCACCAGCAGTGCCCACCAAATTTGCCAATGCTTTGGACACCGGTGATGCCATGGCATTATTATCTTGCCAATTTCTAGTTAGGGTGGGAGTGCGTTTAATCCGTTCTCTGACGGATAAGATAACTAAAATTAGTATCACAAGAGTAAATATAATAATACTTAACTTCACCTATGCCACCTCTAGTAAATCATATTATAGTGTTGAGCGAAATATTCCAGATAAAGTTAATAATGGCAATTAATTTATGGTTATTCCTTTAATTGCCGGTACCAATGCACTAAACTGCATCGGTCCACCTTGGGTTTCCACCTCACCGTTAAACAAAAATACTGGCACCAAATAATTATGTTGTAAATTAATATCGTTTGACTGACAATAGGCCAGATTGAAATCATAAATTTTTGCCTCGCTCAATACCGTCTCAGGGCCGTAATATACCACCTGCTGTGATTGTAATTCCTTCATCACTTGGTCAATGGTTTTAAACCGAAATATTTGATCAGCTTCATATTCATAGTAATAACTGGTAATACCCTCCAACTGCCCTTTATCACCAATGGTTACTATTAATTGTGGTGGACCTAACAGTTCATGTCCGTTGACATTCTGGTAAAAATAAATACCCTTTTGCAATGTTTTATCTGATGCTATTGTTGAGCCCACCGCAATGGTATTTAGACTGTTGGTGTCAATACCTAATTTAGCAATATATTCCTTGGCTAAAACTATGGCCTCCTCATCTGTTGGAACTGCTACATTAATGTTATAAGTATTTTTACTGGCCGCTAAATTGCGATAAAACCACCAACTGGTAGCACCATTAATTATCAGCAGTTCGCCATTTTGATAAGCCATCCACTCATTGCTGTCGCCATTATAAGTAATAACATCAGCTATGCCAAAGGCTTGAGCCAATGAATTAGCCTCGCCATCGCTGTACTCCTTTGCCTTTATTTTATATAACTCCCCTTCAACAGGCAGATCGCTAACAGTGGTTTCCATAACAAAACGCAAATTGGCTGGTATATCCGTTTGGGAGTTAATTTCTATAACCGGTAAATTGTTTTGCAAAAATAGCTTCATCGCCAATACAATAATTAATAAAACCATTACTGCTAACAGCAAATACTTTAGTTTTGAGACCCCATGCTTATATCTCCACATATTCTCAAAACCTTCCTCACCGTTTAATATTTGGTCTGGATCATTGTTCTATTATGAATATATATTAAATTACCGGCTGGGTATTACATAAACTGAGGCTATAAACACAAAAGGGGCTGTTGCAAAGTTTTGCAACAGCCCCTTTATCTAAATTTTAGAAGTTAAATTTTTTAAAAGCATTTTCTAAGTCGCCGCAATCTTCCCAGGAACCAATGGCAGCCATGGTAAATTGGTCCCCTTTAAACAGATCGCCCGCCACCCGTTGAATGTCTTCATTGGTTACTTTATAGACCCTTTCAACAATTTCATTTGGATGCAACACTTTGCCCATATACAGCTCGGATTTGCCTAACCTACTCATGCGGCTGTTCACATTTTCTAATGAAAGTAATAAACCGCCCTTCAACTGATCTTTAACCCTTTTTAGTTCCTCAGGGGTAATGCCATTTCGTGCAATATCCTTGATTTCTTTTAAAACTAACTCCAGCGCTTGATTGACATTTTCTTTTGACAAGCCAGCATAAATACCTAAAATACCTGCATCTTGATATGAACTATGGTAGGAATAAACTGAGTACACTAAACCCCGCTGTTCCCGTATTTCCTGAAACAGTCTGGAGGATAAACCGCCACCCAAAACAGTATTCATTATTTGCAATACATATATATCTTTATGTTCTATGTGATATCCTGGAACGCCAATAATCATATGTACCTGTTCTGTGCCCTTATTGTTGCAAGCTAAACCACTGACACCCTTCGGTACTTTGCTTTGACGGGGAGTATCATCAGCCTTTAACCTGCCAAATATAGGTGCTAGCTTATCCACCACTTTGTCGTGCTTAATATTTCCCGCCACCGATATCACCATTTTATTAGGGGTGTAGTGTTTTTGATAAAAATCGATCAAATGGTCCCGATTGACAGAATTAATAATTTCAGCAGTACCAATAATTGGTCGTCCTAACGGGTGGCCTTGCCACATTGTTTTAGTAAAGATGTCATGCACCAACTCATCCGGTGCATCTTCATACATTTTTATTTCTTCAATAATTACATTTTTTTCTCGATCTATATCCTCTTGCGAAAATTTTGAATTAAAAAGCATGTCGGATAGCAAATCCACCGACAAATCGAAATGTTCATCCAACACTTTGGTGTGATAACAAGTATATTCCTTAGTGGTGAAAGCATTGAGTTGCCCACCCACTGCATCTAATTCTTCAGCAATTTGCTTAGGAGTTCTTTTATGGGTGCCTTTAAACATCATGTGCTCTATAAAGTGGGATATGCCACTATTTTCATCATTTTCATCCCTTGAACCTACGTTTACCCAAATACCAGTAGATATCGAGCGCACATGGGGTATTTCTTCAGACAATATACGAACACCATTATCTAATGTGGTCTTTTGGTACATCAAATAACCTCCTCAAAATATGTGCAGTTACACTCCTTACTAATAATACATAAATTTATCCCCGTTTGGCAAACTTTTCTATAAATAATCACACATTCTTTGATAAATCAGTAAATGTTTCGGCAATTTTGTGACAGCGGACGCGGTAATTAAATCTACTCTGCCCACTTCCCGATCATTGACATTTACCGTTACCTCCCCCACTTTACAGTGTGCCCTCACCGGTGCAACCATTTGTCTTTCTAAAGTCAACCTTTGCTCAAAGGTGCCTTTATCCCACTTTGGTACCAGTATGTTCATGCTTTCTGCAGCAACTATTGGCACTGTTTGGTGATAACCATCTTCTACCCTTACCGTTGTAAAGTGTTCCCCCTTTGTCAATACCACCACTTCTTCAAAATTCTCCAAACCATAGTTTAATAACTTTAATGTATCACCATAACGGTCATCGCTATGCAACACCACCGCAATTAAGTGTCGGCCTTCTTTATTGGCTGATGTAACCAAACAGCAACCCGCAGCGTTTGTGGTACCGGTTTTGATACCGTCAACCCAGCTGTAGCTCCACAGTAGCTTGTTGGTGTTGCGCAAATAGCGATCCATACCATCGGCATTTGCTATTACCCTTTGGCGGGTACGTACTATGTCACAAAATTTTTCGTTGGTCATGGCGTATTTAGCAAACATTGCTAAATCGTATGCCGATGAGTGGTGTAAATCATTGGGTAACCCGTTGGTATTACAGAAGTGGGTATTGTATCCGCCTAAAATTTTAGCATGATGGTTCATAAAATTTACAAACATATCTTCGCTGCCAGCAATATGTTCTGCTATCGCTACACAGGCATCGTTGCCTGAGCGAAGCATAGCACCATAGAGCAAATCATTTAACGTAAGTTTTTCGTAAGGTGTCAGGTGAATACTGGATTCCCCAATTGCTGCAGCCTTGGGACTGACAGAAACCAGCGTTTCCAAATTTCCACCTTCCAAAGCAATAATTGCAGTCATTATTTTGGTGGTGCTGGCCGGGGGGCATTTTTGTTGACTGTTCTTTTCGTATAAAACTTGGCCAGTTCTGCCATCAATCAATATGGCAGCATCAGCTGTTATATTGGGTGCATTGATAGATACATTTTGTCCATAGGCGGTATCAAATTTAACCAGGGAAAACGCCACCACAATCAAAAATATAATTCGATACTTCAATGTAAATCACTCCAGTATGTTTTGCCCTGATGTTAAGCGTACCCGATTAAATATTACTTAATACCACAAAGAGGACCCATTTTGAGCCCTCTTTGTGATATTTTATTTTTCTGCCGTTGGGTTTTGCTCTTCTGCAGTGGATTGAATCATTTCAGAAACTTTAACAAATTTGTAGCCGTTCTGTTTTAATTCTTTAATCATCTCTGGTAGAGCTTTGACAGTAGGAGCAGTGGGATGCATTAAGACAATGGCACCATTATGGGCTTTTTGAGTTACCCGTTGGGTAATGACTTCCGGAGCCGGCCGTTGCCAATCTATAGTGTCCACACTCCACAAAATACATTGGTAATTAGCTTCTTCACAGGCCGCTAACACCGCTTTACCCCTTTCCCCATAAGGTGGAGCAAACAAATTTATAGGTTTACCAGTTATTTGGGTAATAATACTTTCTGATTTTTTTATTTCACGCAAATTTCCATCCTTAGTTAAATGATCGGGATGGGGATGCGAATAGCCATGGCTACCAATCTCATGCCCTTGGTAAGAAATCTCTTTTAATAATTCAGGATACTTCTCTGCCCATTGACCGCCAATAAAAAAAGTTGCCTTAATATCATTTGCTTGCATAATTTTTAACATCTGAGGCAAATACTCTTCTCCCCAATATACATTTACCGTTAACGCAATTTCTTTTTTTGTATCAGATCCTTGATAGATTGGGGCAAGGGTTGTTTCTGCATAACGATCGCGCATAGCTAAATAGCCGATGGTGATAAACATTGTCAGTAGCAATAACCAGGCTATCAGCCGAAAGGCAAAATTTTTTCTAAAATACAATATTCTCATATTCTTCTAATCCCTCCCTTTCTACTAAGACAAATTTATGCGTAATGGTCTTCCAATATACAAAAGGGTGGAAAGAAATGAAAACACAATAAAAACCCCATCAAGTTGATGAGGTTTTGCCATCGTTAAAACTTTTTATTTGGTACCCTTGGTTTACGCGGAGGACGATTAGCAGGTTTTTTTTCATTTTCCACATAACCCTCGGGTGGTTCCATCGCTTCTTTTTTAGATAACTTTAAGCGACCCATGTTATCATAACCCAGTGCTTTTACTGTAATTTGATCGCCCTCTTTAACAACGTCTTCCACTTTTTCTACTCGGTTGTAGGCCAGTTGTGAAATATGCACTAAACCTTCTTTTCCTTGTAATCCCATCACTCCGGGAATCACTTCCACAAAAGCACCAAAGTCAGTTACTTTGACAACTTTGCCTGTGTATATTTCACCAGCTTGTACATCAGAGGTAATCATTTCAATAATTTCGTGGGCTTTCTTACCAGCGTCACGATTAACGGCGGAAATAAATACTCGTCCATCATCTTCAATGTCAATATCGGCACCGGTTTCTTCAACAATCCGTTTAATAATTTTGCCACCAGGCCCGATGACATCTCTAATCTTTTCGGGATCGATGTGTGTGCTAATAATTGCCGGAGCATGAACAGAAATTTCTTCACGCGGATTGGAGATCACTGCCAACATTTTGTTTAAAATATGCATCCGGCCTTCATGGGCTTGGGCTAAAGCTTGTTCAAAAACTTCTCTGCTGATTCCAGCTATTTTTATGTCCATTTGCAGAGCTGTGATACCCTTTTCGGTACCAGCAACTTTAAAGTCCATATCACCCAGAGCATCTTCGATACCTTGGATATCTGTTAAAACAGTGAATTTATCGTCTTCTTTAATCAAACCCATAGCAACACCGGACACCGGTGCTTTTATTTTTACTCCAGCATCCATAAGTGCTAAAGTACTACCACATACACTACCCATGGAAGTGGAACCGTTGGATTCTAAGGCCTCAGATACCACACGAATGGTATAAGGAAATTCATTTTCTGGTGGTAAAACTGGTACTAAAGCTCGCTCCGCTAGCGCACCATGTCCAATTTCTCGTCTTCCCGGTGAACGCACTGGCTTAGTTTCACCAGTACTAAAGGGAGGAAAATTGTAATGGTGCATGTAACGTTTGGTTTCTTCGGCACCCAAGCCGTCTAAAATTTGCTCTTCACTAACCCGACCCAATGTGGCTATTGAAAGAATTTGCGTTTGCCCCCGGGTAAACAAACCACTGCCGTGAGCACGGGGCAGTATTCCCACTTCCACTGAAATGGGACGTACTTCGGTAATGGCACGACCATCAATGCGTACTCTCTCCTCAGTGATCATTCTGCGCATTACTTTCTTTTCCATCATACTGATCAACTCATGGATTGTTGGCAGATCATCTTCAGTAAATTCTTCCACAAGTTGATTAATTAGGTTTTCTGTCACTTCCTCCAGTAGGGCTTCCCGTTCTTTCTTAGACAGTCGCTCTGCGGAACATTTATGAATTGCTTCAGTGAATTTTTCATCAGCCAACGCAGTTACTTTCTGTTCCAGCACTGGATCATACTCTGGTAATTCTAAAACAAATTTTTCTTTAGCCAATCCCATGGCTAACGCTTCTTGGCGAAATTCTTCAATCATTTCTACAATTTGTTGGGTTACACTGTGACCAAACATAATGCCTTCCAACACGACATCTTCTGGCAGTTCATTAATACCGGCCTCTACCATCATCACGGCATCTTTAGTTCCGGCAACCACCAAATGCATTTCACTTTGTTCCTGTTGGGCCACCGTTGGATTAACGATAAACTGGTTGTCCACTCTACCTACAATGGTACCGCCAATGGGACCTTGAAAGGGGATATTTGATATATGTAGCGCAGCAGAGGCGCCAATCATCGCTGCAATTTCTGGTGCATTGTCCTGATCCACTGATAACACAGTGGCAATTACTTGCACCTCATTGCGCAGTTTTTTATTAAATAAAGGTCTGATAGGTCTATCGATAAGCCTTGATGAAAGTATCGCCTTTTCACTGGGGCGACCCTCTCTTTTAATAAAGCCGCCTGGAATTTTACCTACAGCATACATTCTTTCTTCATAATCTACCGTTAATGGAAAGAAATCTAAACCTTCCCGGGGGTTTTTTGACATGGTAGCAGTTACTAACACCACAGTTTCCCCATAGCGCACCAAAACTGCACCACCAGCTTGTTTAGCCACCCGTCCGGTTTCTAACACAAGATTGCGACCACCAAGGTTTATCTCCTTTCTGAGGATGTTGGGTTGCGTCATTGAATTACCTCCTGAATATTTCATTTAAGTTTTATGTGTTGTTTAATAAATATTTGGTTGTGCTGCACCATTAATTACCTATTGTCTGCATGTTCTACATATGTAATATTATTTCCTTTTATTTATGGATAAAATACAGCTAAATACTAAAATTAACTACAAGTGACTACTATACAAGAAAAAGCGGGTAAAAACCCGCCTTTTCTTACTTGCGCAAACCTAATTTTTCAATGATTGCACGGTAACGATCGAAATCACGGTCACGTAAGTAGTTCAATAGAGCACGACGATGACCAACCATTTTTAGCAGACCACGACGAGAGTGGTGGTCCTTCTTATGGGTTTTCAGGTGGTCTGTGAGGTAATTGATGCGCTCAGTTAAAATTGCAATTTGAACTTCTGGTGAACCGGTATCATTTTCATGAGTTTTAAACTTTTCAATAATACCTTGTTTCTTTTCTGCATTCAACGCCATGTAGTTTCACCTCCTAAATTAGTATCACCGTTAGCCAAGCAAACCGCCGGAGTTAACGAATTCCCTAGCTAGCAGTTATTTGGAAAATTACTTTCCAATTATGGTAATTACCAAACGGCCATTTGGGATGTCCTTGGCGACAATATCAAACATTCGGCCTGATTTGGCAAAAAAACCCCTAAAACGTGTTGCAGCAGGAATGCGTCCAGGTATACCCTTGGCAGCAATAATAATATCTTGGGTGGTTATTTTATCCTGTCGCATATCCTTGAGTCTCTTGCGAGCGTGCTCGGTTACAATTATTCGCATAACTAGCCTGACTAACAGCCCATGCTGTGCTGTCCAAATTCTTCATCGTTTTGAGCCAGAAATGCAAATAACGCATCTTGAAACGCCACCAACCTTACATTATCCATATTGGACTTTACATATTGGGTTTCAAGTTCTCTTTTTAGGCTTTGAAATTCATCAGATAGGCATATTAAAGCTATATGATTAAGCCAAAGTTTAATCTCTTCATCAGGGGAATCACATTTGGGTACTCCCACTGGCAACCGTCTCCTTTCTTTGTGTACAGACGTTTGCCGCATTTAATTGTAGCATAAACTAGAGCGATTGTAAATTAATGTTTTAAATTATTTATATTAGGGGAGTGGCCAAAATATTTTTGGTATTTCTTTACACTCGATTGCTTATGGTCATTTCAATATCTTGATTAATTTGAGTAATTAAGTCACTCACTGAATTGAAACGTTTTTCATTGCGCAATCTTCTTAAAAATTTAACTACAATGGTGTCACCATAAATATCGTCATTAAAATCCAGTAAGTGTACTTCTAAGTTGCGGTAATTACTTTGGCCATTAAATGTTGGCTTGGTACCAATATTGGCAACACCTAAATAAGTGTCATCATTTATTTCCACATGTACACTGTAAACCCCATTGGCAGGGGATAACAGTTTGTCGCTCAACTCCAAATTAGCTGTGGGAAAGCCAATGGTGTTACCTCTACGGTCACCGGTTACCACAATCCCTTCAACAAAGGGGGTATAACCTAAAAACTTGGTGGCCTTTTCCACTTCACCTTCTAAGAGCATTTTGCGAATTAATGTACTGCTAACCACCTGATCATTTATAGTTACCGGCTCGATTACTTGTAGAGTATAACCATACTTTTCTTGATATTTCTTTAGCGTAGTAACATCCCCCAAACCGCGGTTGCCAAAAGTATAATTATAACCTACAACTATTCCCTGTACAGCCAACTCCTCAAATAATATATCATTTATAAACTGTTCGGGGGTCATGTTGGCAAAGTCAAGATTAAAGGGAATAGATAGTAAAGCATCAATTCCCAAGCACTGCATCATTTTCTCTTTAGCCTGCTGAGATAACAATTTGGGTGGCTCATCTTTAGGTGACAGTACTGCCAATGGATGGGGGTCAAAGGTCATAACAATAGCAGTACCTTCATTATTTTTGGCAGTATTGATTACTTGCTTAATCAGTTTTTGATGACCAATATGTACTCCGTCAAAGTTTCCTATACCAACCACAATGTTGTGGAATTTATTTTTTAGTCCTTTGAAGGAATTTAAGACAATCATTAGTGCATTCCTCCTAAAGTTACAGCCGGCATTAAGTTTGCCCGCCTGGTCCCTTTATAAATAACACGTTGCTTTATTATAGGTATGTAGAAAATATCAGTTTAGAGATTAATTTGCAATATACATATTGGTTTATACACCAGTCGTGTTTCCGGTTCAATTTCCATCTGCACTTCCGCTAAAGCCAATAGTTCATTGTTAGCCTTTAGCCTAACTATTTCTCCAACTTCAAGTTGTTTTGGCTGCTGCTGCACTCCTGGGGGGTACAATTTAGCACCGGACAAAACCGACTTAATTGCTTTATCTTTCACCAATACCTGTGGATAATCTAACAGGGCATCATCCATTGAAATTAAAACCTCAGAGGCATTTGCTCTATTTTGCAAATCCTCAATAGTCACTGTATTTTCTATTTTAAAAGCACCGACACCAGTCCTCAGTAAAAAACTCATATGAGCGCCAACACCTAATTTATCACCGATATCATCACATAGTGTCCGAATATATGTCCCTTTAGAACAATGAACATCAAACAACACCCGGGGATGCTCGGTACCCCAACCGGTAGACCACACCAGATCAATACTATAAATATTGACACTGCGGGCCGGTCGCTCTATTTCAACGCCTTGACGGTGTAAATCATATAATTTTTTACCACCAATTTTAATGGCGGAAGTCATTGGCGGTACCTGTTGAATATTGCCCACAAAGCCATTTAATATCTGTCTAAAATCCAATTCTGTGATGGCCGAGGCATCTATATTCCTCAACACCCGCCCCTCTGCGTCCAAAGAATCAGTTTTAATTCCCAGTGTTATCTCTGCTCGATAAAATTTATCGGCACCTGTAATATATTGGGAAATTTTAGTGGCCCTGCCCACTGTTATCGGCAACACACCTGCAGCGGCAGGATCTAAAGTGCCAGTATGTCCCACTTTTTTGGTTTTAAACACTTTGCGTACCAAGTCCACCACATCGTGGGATGTCATTCCAGGTGGCTTTAAAATATTTACAACACCTGTTCCATTCATGCTATTGTCCTCTTTTAACTGCAGCCAAAGCAGCTGTGATCACTTTTTCTTTTACTTCTTCTATATTGCCAGCCATTTGACAACCAGAAGCTCTTTTATGTCCACCGCCGCCAAATAACCCAGCCAGCTGATTGACATCGACATAATAATTGGAACGCATACCAACTTTTATCATATTAGGGGCCTGCTCTCTAAATAAAAGTGCCACTTCCACACCTTTTATTTGTCGGGGGTAACTAATTAGGTTGTCGGTATGCTCGTCCTTGGCCCCGGTCTTTTCTTTGCTGGTCCAGTCAAAGGAAATCCAAGCAACTTTACCACATTGGGATACCGTTAAAGTTGGCAATGCTTCCTTAAGTACTTTGATCACTTCTAACGGCTTTTCATCAAAGATTAATTTAGAAAGCCTAGCCACTGGCACCCCACACTCCAGTAAAGATGCCACACGCCTATGGGTTTCTGCAGAGGTTCCCTCGTATCTGAAGGAACCTGTATCGGTGACAATGGCAGTATATAAATTGATCGCCATCTCTTTATCGATCACAGTACCCATTTCCACTAATAAATCATAGATTATTTCACCGGTGGCAGCGGCCTGAGAGTCAATATAACTCAGATCACCGAAGGTGGATTCGCTGGCATGATGGTCTATGTTCACCACCGTAACCCCATCATTAAGTAGACTAACCAGATGCTTACCTAGACGGTCAGGTACCGAGCAGTCCACCACAATGAACGTATCGTACTGTTGTGCCGGCAAACCATGAACCACCAAATCAGCACCGGGCAAAAACAGATAGTTGTCTGGCAATGGATCAGGGCTGGCCATGGTGACCTTTTTACCAGCCTTCTTTAAAGCCAACCCCAATGCAATGGTTGAACCAATACTATCCCCATCGGGCGTTATATGCCCCGAAATAATAACATTTTGTGAGGCTTTTAAGGCCATTGCAATATCCGCCAGACTATTCATTGCGCGTTTGATCCTCTTTAATTTCTACTTGTTTTAATACCTCCATGATTTTAACTCCATGGCTGATGGATGAATCCAATTCAAAAATAATTTCTGGTGTGAAACGCACCTTTAACCGTTTACTTAACTCGGTACGAATGTAACCCTGGGCATTTTTTAGTGCCTTAATCGTTTCTTTAGCTTTGGCATCATCACCCAACACGCTAACATATATCTTTGCATGCCGCTTGTCACCGGAAACCTCCACCATTGTGATGCTGGCAAATCCCACTCGCGGGTCCTTTAGCCCGTGCTGAATTATCTCAGCCACTTGTTGCTTAATGGTTTCCGCCATTCTACTTGTGCGGTGTGACATCCAACACACCTCCTGTAATTTAGATATTATTAGGCCAATTCTCTTTTAATTTCTTCGGTAACAAAAGCCTCAATAACATCTCCCTCTTGAATATCATTAAATCTTTCAATGGTAATACCACATTCATAACCTTGGGCTACCTCTTTGGCATCATCTTTAAAACGTTTTAATGTATCCAATTTACCTTCATGTACAACAATGCCATCTCTAATTACTCGCACACCGGCATCGCGGTTAATTTTACCTTCAACCACATAGCAACCAGCAATGGTCCCTACTTTAGATACCTTAAATATTTTACGCACTTCTACCTGACCAATTACCACTTCTTTATACTCAGGATCCAACAAACCACTCATTGCTGCTTTAATGTCATCAATGGCATCATAAATGACGCGGTAGGTGCGCAAGTCAATTTTTTCAGCCTCTGCTGCCCTTTGGGCGTTAACATCCGGTCTAACATTAAAGCCAATTACAATGGCATTGGATGCTGAGGCCAGCATAATATCAGTTTCGGTAATCGCCCCAACACCGCCGTGCACCAGAGACACTTTTACTTCTTCGTTAGAAAGCTTCTCTAAAGACTGTCTCAATGCCTCCACCGAGCCTTGCACATCAGCCTTCACTACAATGGGCAATTCTTTAATAGTTCCTTCTTTAATATTCTTAAATAAATCATCCAGCGATAATCTGGTGGTGATTTTCTGTTCTTCTTCCCGTTTTTTGTTCACTCTCTTTTCAGCAACGGCTTTAGCCGTTTTCTCATCCTTTACCGCAACCAGTACATCGCCAGCCCCGGGTACACTATTTAAACCCAATACTTCCACTGGAGTAGATGGGCCAGCGGTTTTAACCCTTCTACCGCGATAATCCATCATTGCTCTGACGCGTCCATGGGCACTACCTACCACAACAGTGTCTCCAACATTCAGAGTACCATTCTGCACCAGTACAGTGGCCACTGGTCCACGACCTTTGTCTAATTCGGCCTCAATTACAGTACCTCTGGCTAACCGATTGGGGTTGGCTTTCAGTTCTTGCATTTCAGCCACTAACAAAATCATTTCCAACAACTCATCTAAACCATGGCGTTTAATGGCAGAAACTTCAACGCTAATGGTATCACCGCCCCATTGTTCCACCACTAAGCCATAATTGGTCAATTCCTGACGAACCCGATCGGGATTGGCCTCGGGTTTATCCATTTTATTAATAGCCACAATAATTGGTACTTCGGCAGCTTTAGCATGGTTGATGGCCTCTATTGTTTGTGGCATCACACCGTCATCAGACGCCACCACTAAGATAGCTATATCTGTTGCCTGGGCGCCTCGAGCTCTCATGGCTGTAAAAGCAGCGTGGCCTGGTGTATCTAAGAAAGTAATTTTTTTACCATTCTTTTCAACTTGATAGGCACCAATATGTTGAGTGATACCACCCGCTTCGGTGGCTGTAACATCAGTCTCTCTGATGGCGTCTAACAGAGATGTTTTACCGTGGTCAACGTGACCCATTACTGTAACCACCGGCGGACGCAACTCTAAATCTTCTTCGTTATCTGCTTCTTCGGCCATAATAGTTTCTTCAATATCTTCTTCATGCTTGATAATTACTTCATAGCCAAATTCATTAGCAATTAGTGTTGCAGTATCAGCATCTATTTCCTGATTGATAGTTGCCAAAACGCCTAATTTCATTAATGCTTTAATGACGTCTGCAGCTGTACGGCGCAGTTTTTCTGCCAATTGTTGCACAGTAAGGCTTTCGCCAATGGTAATTGGTTTCTTTTCCATTGGCTGACCGGGCAATTGTTTCTCAGCTTTTTTGTTTTTATGCTTTTTGCGATGTTGATGTTTATTAAACACGTTTTCCTTTTTATCATGGGATTCAGCCCTTAAATCCTTGGAAAAAGGCTTATTAGACTTACGTTGCTCACTACGGGGTCTTTCCTGGGCCTTGGCCTTAGCCTGGGCAGCCACCACTGGATCTGGTTTTGGTATAGCTATATCTCTATCTTTAGCTGGCTTATTATAGGAACGATTATTGGGTCTACCCCCACCCTGGGGACGATTACCATAGGGTTTATCTCCTTGGGGTCTGTTACCCTGGGGCTTGTTGCCATAGGGCCTATCTCCCTGGGGTCTGTTGCCCTGGGGTTTGTTACCATAGGGTCTGTCTCCTTGGGGTCTGTTACCCTGGGGACGGTTACCATAGGGTCTATCCCCTTGGGGTCTGTTACCCTGGGGCTTGTTGCCATAGGGGCTATCTCCCTGGGGTCTGTTACCCTGGGGACGATTACCATAGGGTCTATTGCCTTGGGGTTTGTTACCCTGTGGGCGTTCACCTTGGGGTTTATTACCTTGGGTCCCTGTATGCTTTTTATCACCATGAGCACTTTGGGCATTATTGTTAAACCTGCTTGGTCCACCCTGTGCACCCGTTCTGTTTTTACCACCCTGTGTATTATTAGGTTTGCGTTCTTCAAAACGGCGATCCGGTGGGCGAGAGGGTACCCTGTCCACAACCCCTGGAGTATGATCCTGGTTAGTTTTTCGCTTATTATCATTCCTTTTTTCTGGGCCATTATTTTCATTACTGTGTGTGTTTACTGCCTTGGGGTTATTATTGCTGTGTACTATTTTTTTGTAATCACTTTCTTCCACCACACTAAGAGCAGATTTAACACTAATGCCCATTTTAGAAAGTCTTTGCATAACTTCCTTACTTTCTATGTTTAACTCTTTGGCTATTTCATGCACTCTTTTTTTTGTCATATATCCACCTCCGTAAGATGGCGTAGAGTCTCTACGCCTCTCCCCCTCCTATTATCTGATGAATTCCCTTGGCAAAGTTGGTATCTATAATAGACAGAGCAGCTCGACGAGCTTTTCCAACCGATAAGCCCAATTCTGTTTTAGATGAGAATTGTATTAAGGGGATTTTATTAGCTTTTGCCAAGTATATATAATCTTTCTTGGTGCGCTCTGAGGCATCGGTTGCTAAAATTACCAACTTTGCCCTATTGTCCTTAATACTATTTTTAACCTGACAATCTCCAGAAAGCAATTTACCTGCTCGCTGACAAAGCCCTAACATATTGGCAGCTTGTTTATTCACCTTTGCTCAACTCCTGCTTTAGGTCCTGGTAAACATCACTACCAATCTTTTGTTTGAAAGATTTTTCCAACCTTTTTCCCTTTTCCGCCTTGACTAAACATTCCAGTTGTGGGCAGATGTATGCGCCCCGCCCTGATTTTTTACCAGTATAATCAATCTCTATAGCCTCATCAGGGGTACGCACGATCCGGACCAATTCTTTTTTAGGTTTCATTTCCTGACAACCAACACACATACGCAATGGTTTCTTTTTTACTTTGTGCACTTTCAACCCCTCTTCCATCCACTTGTTACGCTTTATAAGTCCTTTGGTTCAATATCATCATTGGGCTTAGTATCCGCAACATCCAATTCATCTGTGGTTTCCTCTACATAATCCTCTATATAATCGTCTATATAATCGTCAATGTCGTCGTTATCGTAATATTCACTGGTCGCATCATACTGATTGTATTCTGGATAAATTTCTTTCATTTGTGATTCGCTTTTGATGTCTATCTTCCAACCTGTCAGTTTAGCAGCTAGACGAGCATTTTGACCTTCTTTGCCAATGGCTAAGGACAACTGATAATCCGGTACAATTACCCGGGCAACCTTTTCATCCTCCCAAACTTCAACTGCCACTACTTTAGACGGTGAAAGGGCATTGGCCACATATTTTGATGGATCTGTATCCCATTTGACAATATCAATTTTTTCATTATTAAGCTCACCCACTATGTTTTGCACTCGCATACCCTTTGGACCAACGCAAGCCCCCACCGGGTCCACATTTTCATCTCTGGAATACACAGCAATTTTTGAGCGGGTACCAGCTTCCCGGGCCACAGATTTAAGTTCAATTACGCCATCTTGTAATTCTGGCACTTCCATTTCAAACAATCTCTTTAACAAACCTGGGTGAGTGCGGGAAACTAAAATTTGTGGTCCTTTAGAGCCTTTGCGCACTTCAATAATATATGTTTTCAATCTCATGCCGGGGTAATAGTTTTCAGTGGGTATTTGTTCAGAAGGTGCTAAGATAGCCTCGGTTTTACCGAGTTCAATATAGACTGTTTTCTGTTCAACCCGTTGAATAGTCCCAGAGATGATATCCCCCTCTCTGTTGGCGTACTCTTCATAAATGACATTGCGTTCCGCTTCTCTGATTCGTTGTACCACCACCTGTTTCGCAGTTTGCGCGGCAATACGACCAAAATTTTTCGGCGTCACCTCTGTTTCCACAACATCGCCCAGGCTATAATTGGGATCTATGGCCTGGGCTTCTTCTAAAGATATTTCTAATCTGTCGTCAATAACATCATCAGTTACTGTTCTTTGGGAAAACACTTTAAAATCCCCGGTTGCTCTATCAATGACTACATTGGCATTCTGGGCCGAGCCAAAGTTGCGCTTGTAGGCGGATAACAAAGCCGCTTCTATCGCTTCCAGGAGTATATCTACCGAAATACCTTTCTCCTTTTCCAGGTCATACAATGCATCTAAAAACTCACTATTCATTTGTTAGCCTCCTAAATAATTCAAAATTCTACCATTAATTTAGCCGAAGCTATTTTATCCAAAGAAATCATCATTTCTTTACCATCAATTTCAACTGACACCATATTGTCATTTATACCCTGTAATTGACCGATAAATTCTTTTTTACCATCAATCGGCGCAAAGGTCTTTACTAATACTTTACTTCCTGCAAAGCGTTGAAAGTGCTCAGGTTTTTTCAGCGGACGTTCAATACCAGGGGATGAAACTTCCAATATGTATGAGTTTGGTATTGGATCTAGTTTATCTAGCACCTCTTCCAGTTGTTCTGATACAGCCTGGCAATCATCCAAATCTATACCGTCAGGTTTGTCGATAAACACTCGCAAATACCATTGTGCCCCTTCTTTTACGTACTCCACATCTTCCAGTACTAATTGCAAAGAATCAACTATAGGTTTAGCAAGTTCTTCTACCAGTTCGGTAACTTTTTTACTCATTTAGTTTGGGGCCTCCCTCAACATGTATCGTGATAAAACGAAAGAGTGGGTGCAACCCACTCTTTTAAAAACGACGTTCCCAACTCAATAAACACCACAGATAGTATATCATAACAACCAATTGTTGACAAGTGATAACTGCTACGGTTGCTACTCGTTACTTTATATGCCACTATTATTACCTGCTTTACAAAAAATATTCTTTTAAAACAAGCTTAACTGATCGGTTGCTTCCATACCGTCCAAACAGCCATGTTGTTGCAAAGTTTCAATTACTGTTTTCGATACCTTTGCCCGCAGCCGCATATCTTCTATTGAGGTGAAGGGGCCTTCTTCTCTGGCTTTGACTATGCTGTGGGCAGCGGTTTCGCCCACACCTTGTAGACTGGCAAGGGGAGGCAACAATTGATGATCATCGACAATCAAAAATTTGGTGGCATCGGATGCCATTAGGTCAATGCGCTTGAACTTAATCTGCCGAGCATACATTTCCAGTGCCAATTCCAAAACTGTGAGCAAACCCTTTTCCTTTTGTGACGCTGTAACCCCTTTAGCCTCAATTTCTTCAATGGTTTTTAAAATCACCTGTTGTCCTTGAACAATTAAGTCTGCATCGAAATCATCTGCCCGTACGGTAAAGTAAGTGGCATAAAATGCCTCGGGGTAATTTACTTTAAACCATGCAATGCGGAAAGCCATCATTACATAGGCAGTGGCGTGGGCTTTAGGGAACATGTATTTAATTTTTCGGCAGGATTCAATGTACCACTCAGGTACATTGTGCTGTCGCATATCTTCTGCATCTTCTTCTGACACCCCTTTACCCTTGCGCACTTTCTCCATGATTTTAAAGGCCTGCTTTGGCGGCAATCCTTTGTGAATCAAATAAATCATGATGTCGTCACGGGCAGAAATTGCTTCCCCAAGTTTACAGGTGCCTGACTTGATTAAATCCTGGGCATTGTTCAACCAAACATCAGTACCATGAGAAAACCCTGATATTCGCACCAACTCACCAAAGGTGGTGGGTTTAGTATCAACCAACATTTGCCTAACAAACTTGGTGCCAAATTCAGGGACACCGTAAGAACCCACCAGTGATCTGATCTGTTCCGGGGTTACCCCCAGTGCTTCGGTACTGGAAAAAATACTTAGGGTTTGAGGATCGTCCAACGGAATTTCCTTAGCATTTACTCCGGTTAAATCCTCTAACATTTTAATTACCGTCGGATCGTCATGTCCTAGAATATCTAACTTGACTAAGTTGTCGTGGATGGAGTGATAGTCCAAGTGAGTGGTAATAATACCACTCTTTTTATCATCCGCCGGATGTTGCACCGGTGTAAAATCATGTACATCTACATAATCAGGAACTACTATGATACCTCCAGGATGTTGGCCGGTGGTGCGTTTTACACCGGTACATCCTGCAACCAAACGAGAAATTTCTGCTTCCCTTTTGACCAAATGTCTTTCATCTAGATATTTCTTGACAAAGCCATAGGCTGTTTTTTCCGCAATGGTGCCAATGGTACCAGCTTTAAATACGTTACCTTTACCAAATAGCACCTCAGTATATTTATGGGCCTTTGCTTGATAATCACCAGAGAAGTTTAGGTCGATATCAGGCACTTTATCTCCCTCAAAGCCTAAGAATACTTCAAAGGGTATATCTTGTCCATCTTTGAACATTTTGGTACCACATTGGGGACAATTTTGATCGGGCATATCCGGGCCACAGTTATAGCTGCCATCTTGAATAAAAATACTGTGCTTACAATGGGTACAACGATAATGAGGCGGTAACGGATTAACCTCGGTAATACCAGTTAATGTAGCCACCAGTGATGAACCTACAGATCCCCTTGAACCTACCAAATATCCATCATCATTGGATTTCTTAACCAGTTTTTGAGCAATTAAATAAAGTACAGCAAAACCATTGCCGATAATGGATTTTAACTCTTTATCTAACCGTTCCCTTACCACCTGTGGCAGTGGTGAACCGTATAGTTCTACTGCTTTGCTTTCAGACATATCGGTAATTTGTTGTTCCGCGCCCTCAATTTTTGGCGGGAAAGTTTCCTTAGGAATAGGCCGTATTCTTTCAATTTGTTCTGCTATTTTCTGTGGGTTTTTCACCACCACTTCATAAGCGGCCTCATGGCCAAGATACTGAAACTCCGCTAACATTTCATCAGTGGTTTTAAAATACAACGGTGGTTGATTATCGGCATCACTAAAGCCTTGGCCCCCCATTAAAATTCGTCGGTAAACTTCATCCTCCGGATTTAGAAAATGAACGTCACCGGTGGCCACCACTGGTTTATTATATTTATTACCTAACTGATAGATGGTTTTATATATTTCCTTCAGTTGCTCAATATTTTGCAGTTGACCACTATCCACCAAGAACTTACTATTGCCCAAAGGTTGAATTTCCAGATAATCATATAAGGATAATATTTTTTTAATTTTATCCTCAGGTTCACCAGCCATAATGGCTTTAAATAATTCACCGGCCTCGCATGCTGAACCAATCAGTAAACCTTCATGATAAGCTTTGAGCAGGCTTTTGGGTATCCGGGGACGACGATAATAGTAGTTAAGGTGAGATTGGGTAATTAACTTATAAAGGTTCCTTAATCCCGACTGGTTTTGGGTTAGTATCGTCACATGATAAGGTTTGGCCTTATCCATATGAGCGCTACCAGTTAATTTGTTTAAATCCACAATGCGATTAATCCCTTGGTTTTGACACTGTTCTAAAAATATATTTAACAAATGGGCGGTGGCCTCGGCATCATCCACTGCCCGGTGATGATTTTCTAAAGCCACTTTAAATTCTGCACACAGTGTATTCAATTTATGATTCTTTAGGTTGGGATAAAGGCAGCGGGCCAACGTCAGTGTGTCTAACACCGCATTGTCTATAGTCACATTTAAATGTTTGGCAAAGTGTACTCTAATAAAGCCCGCATCAAAGGAGGCATTGTGAGCCACCAATACAGACTTACCCACAAATCGGTAAAACTTTTCCAATGCCTCCGCTGGCATGGGCGCATCTTGAACCATCTCGTCAGTAATACCCGTAAGTTTGACCACCTGGGGTGGAATTTTTTTATTGGGGCGCACCAAAGTGGAAAACCTATCCACCACCTCAAAACCACGCAGCTTCACTGCACCAATTTCGGTAATATCGTCGGTCCGGGGATGAAACCCAGTGGTTTCTAAGTCGAAAACCACAAATTCAGTTTCAACCAACCCACTATCGATAGGATTTTCTACCACTGGAACACCGTCATCAATCAAGTAACCTTCCACACCGTAGATAACTTTAATACCAGCCTTTTCTCCGGCACTATAGGCCTCGGGAAAAGCCTGCACCACTCCATGGTCAGTAATGGCCACCGCCGGATGACCCCATTTAGCCGCCTGCTTCACTGCGGTGGCAGCATCCAACACTGAGTCCATAGCACTCATTTTGGTGTGTAGGTGCAATTCCACTCTTTTCTCTTCGGCCTGATCCACCCGTTCTTCCGTCAACACTTCAGCTTGGTTTATATCATAAGCCATTAAGGTCAGTTCTTGGGAATATTTATCATGTTGCACTGGCCCCCGCACCTTTACCCAAATGCCATCTTTGATATTATCAATGGCCTCAATGTTCTCTTTATCTACGAATTTTTTTATTGTTAGTGAATCGGTGCCGTCGGTAATGTTAAAGGTTAATAAGTGTCGACCGCTGCGTAATTCTTGGGTTGACCGGCCAAACACTTTCCCCTGAACTATCGCCTGCCGCTCTTCCTCTTGGATAGATATTAACGGCACTGGTTGGTCTTTAATAGCGCGACCAACAAAAACACCCGGTATAGCGGGTGTAGATTTGTTACTGTTATTAGGCACTGGCCTGCTTTTGGTGGCAACCTCTTGATTGCTGACTTGGATTTGCTTCACCAACTGGTGTTCGGTCTTTTTCTGCCATTCCATTAGGGTTTCTTCATTATTTTCGTTTTCACATTGCAATACCAACTTAGGCCTAAAACCAATTTGCTTAGCCAACTTTAATGCCATTAATTGTTGACAGTTACGCTCTTGTAATACTTTTAGGCCTAAATTATTATTCACAGTGATGGTTAAAGTACCAGCGGCATAATTATACCTAGCACTTTTTAACCAGCCATTAACAGCAGGCATTTCAGCCATAATATAATTAACTAGCCCTTGCCAAAGTTGAGGCATTTTATCTATCACTTGTTGTTCAGTTAGTGGATTAACTAGCACTAACTGAACACTTTCAAGTTCGGGAACAATATCGCACATATCTTGCTCTACTTGCTTAATGACTCCATTGTCATAGGGTCCCTTTGCCATCAGGTAAATACACCAGCTTCTCTGCTGGGTATCTACCTGCACTTCGGTCACCTCAGAACCAGGAAGTAATTCAGCAATTAGTCTCTCCGCTGTAGTCACCATCCTGTCCCCCTAGTCATTTTTACCCTTGGATTAACTGCTGCATTAAATTAACCACCCCTTGGGCAGCTCTGGGTCTCCCAGTTTTTGCAGAAGCCATTGTCAAGCCCTTTAAGTATTGATTATCTTGTAAGCATTTATCAATTTCTATTAATAATTGTGTATGATTTTTTACATTAACCGCTGCACCCTGATTAACTAAAAATTCAGCATTCCTTTCCTCTTGCCCTGGTATGGGGTCGATAATTAATAGTGGTAACCCCACCGCCAATGCCTCAGAACAGGTTAATCCCCCGGCTTTTGTTATCATTAGGTCCGAGGCTTTCATCAGTTCATGAATGTTATTTACAAAGCCGTACACCTGTATGTTGCCACTGATCTTAGCCAGTAATTTGTTAATCTTGTCTTTCAGTGAAGTATTTTTGCCACATACCACTATTAGTTGACAATCTTTTCTCGAACCCAGTGTTTTAACAACTTCTTCCAATGGGCCTATGCCTAAGCCACCACCGGTTATAAGGACTGTGGGTAACTTGGCATCCAAACCCAATTGCTCCCGGAAAAAAACTTTATCATTGTCTGCGTTAAAAATTGGGTCAATGGGTATACCAGTTGCAGTCACCCTTTGGCAATCAAAACCATAATCAGCAAACCGAGGTATCAATTGTTCATTGGCAACACAATAGCAATCCACCTGGGGATATACCCAGTATGAGTGAACAGTAAAGTCTGTAATGGCCGCCATCACTGGCACTGTCAACTGGCCTTTTTCTTTTAAAGTAGACAAAATACCCAACGGAAAGGGGTGCGTGCAAAAAATAATCTGTGGCTCTAAGTCATCAATAAGGGACAATAATTTTGGTGCCACCAATCTAGTCATAATTTTAGTGAATTCTGCCTTAGCAAAACCCCCTAAGGGTTGCCCCTTTTCTGACTGATTATAAAGGTACTTATAAAGCACCGGTGAAATTTTAATTACTTCAATATAAGTTCCCAATACCACTTTTTCCAGCCTAGGGCTGGTGTAACGAAAAGTATCTAGTATTTGCACTTGGGCAGCGGGATTGTTTTTTAATAACTGTTGTTTTACCGCTATTGCTGCCCTGGTATGTCCCTCTCCGGCAGTTACGGTAAGTATCAATACCCTTTCAATCTCCTGATGTTGTGCAACCGGGTGTTTAGATAATACATCCCCGGTAATCATTAAACAATCACCACGCTCTACTTATTTCCAAATAACATCTGCTTGGTTGTGCCTAGTACATCGTTGATGGCGATGTTAAAGGTTTCTTTGGTTTTACGGTTAAAAACTTCAACCTCGTTGGTCTCTATAGCTTTCTTACCAATTACTATCCGCACGGGATAACCAATTAAATCAGCATCTTTAAACTTAACTCCTGGCCGCTCTGGCCGGTCGTCCAACAGCACTTCAATACCGTTGGCAGCAAGTTGTTGGTACAAGTCTTCAGCCACCGCCATCAACTTATCATCTTTAGCATTGACCGGTACCATCACCGCATGGAATGGTGCAATATTTACCGGCCAAATAATGCCGTTTTCATCATAGTTTTGTTCCACTGCCGCAGCCATGGTACGGCTAACACCAATACCGTAGCACCCCATGATCAGTGGCTTTTCTTTACCATTTTCATCTAAGTAAGTGGCCTTCAGTACCTTACTATATTTATCTCCCAGTTTAAATACCTGTCCCACTTCAATGCCTTTAGCTTCTAATAACGTGCCATTACACTTAGGACATGGTTCACCAGCATTTACCAAGCGAATATCTGCCACTAGATCCACTTTAAAGTCTCTGTCTGGATTTACATTTATAAAGTGAGTGTCGCCTTTGTTTGCACCGGTAACGGCATTAACCATTGCCATTACCTCTTGGTCGGCAATAATCCTAATATCCTTTAAGCCTACCGGCCCCGCAAAGCCAACTGGTGCCCCGGTAACCTTTTGTACAGTCTCTGGGCCAGCCAAATCTAGAGTTAGACAGCCCAATAGATTATATAGCTTAATCTCATTAAGTTCCCGGTCTCCCCGCACCAAGGCTGCCACTATTTCTTGATCAGTTTTGTAGATTAAAGTCTTAATAATTTGCTTTGGCTCCACCTTTAGAAACTCTGCCACTTCTTCTACGGTATGGGCTGCTGGGGTAGCCATTTCTTCCATTGCTAACGGCTGTTCATGGGGATCAAGGCCCGCCGCCGGTGCCGTTACCTTTTCTACGTTGGCAGCATAGTCGCAACAATCACAATATAAGATGGTAGCTTCACCGGAATCAGCCAGCACCATAAATTCATGGGTACTGCTGCCGCCAATGGCTCCGGAATCCGCTTCCACAGGACGGAACGTTAAGCCACAGCGACTAAAAATATTGTTATATGCTTGATACATTTTTTGGTAGCTGGTGTCTAGACCTGCTTCATCACGATCAAAGGAGTATAAATCCTTCATTATAAACTCCCGTCCCCGCATCAAACCAAATCTAGGCCGACGTTCGTCCCGATATTTGTTACCAATGTGATACAGCAACTGAGGTAGTTGTTTATATGATTTAATTTCGGTCCTGACTAAAGATGTTATCACTTCTTCATGGGTAGGCCCTAAACAAAATTCTCGATTGTGCCGATCTTTGAAGCGCATTAATTCAGGACCATATACTTGCCAGCGGCCAGACTCCAACCACAGCTCAGCTGGTTGCATAATGGGCATCAGCATTTCTTGGCTGCCTTGTTTGTCCAGTTCTTCTCTGATAATAGTTTCTATTTTTCTCAACACTCGTATGGCTAAGGGTAAATATGTATAAACACCTGCCGCAGTTTTGCGAATAAAACCTGCTCTGAGCAGCAATTTATGACTAATTACTTCTGCCTCGGCAGGAGTTTCTCTTAAGGTAGGTATAAGCATTTGTGATATACGCATTATCTGAGCCCCCATTTACTGTTGTATTTATTTTTATAACTTATCTATTTCTAACATTAATTCTTCCAACAGCCTGTCCTCAGGCACTTGACGAATAATTTCCCCTTTGCGGAAAATTAGCCCCACACCTTTGCCACCAGCAATACCAACGTCGGCTTCCCGAGCTTCCCCTGGTCCGTTAACGGCACAGCCCATCACCGCCACTTTAATGGGCTTGTTTAATCCCTGCAATTTGTTATCCACCTGTTCTGCCAGTTTGATTAAATCAATTTGTGTCCGCCCACAGGTGGGACAAGATATGATCTCAACACCATGTTGGCGCAACCCTAAGGATTGGAGAATTTGATAAGCCACCTTAACTTCGTGACACGGGTCACCGGTTAAAGAAACCCTAATGGTATCGCCAATCCCTTCGGACAACAGAATACCAATACCCACCGCTGATTTTACTGTACCCGAGCTAACGGTGCCTGCTTCGGTGACACCAATATGGAACGGATAAGCCACCCTTTGGGCCAAAAGCCGATAGGCATCCAGCATTAAAGGAATATTGGATGCCTTAAGGGACACCTTAATGTCGGTAAAATCGAGTTCTTCTAAGATTGATATATGCTCTAAAGCACTTTCAACCATAGCTGCCGCCGTTACACCACCATGCTTTTCCAACAGGTCCTTTTTTAGTGAACCAGCATTCACACCAATCCTAATGGGAATGCCACTATCTTTAGCTGCCGCCACCACCTCAGTTACCTTCTGGTTGTTGCCAATGTTTCCTGGATTAATACGCAGCCCATCCACACCAGCTTTTACAGCTGCCAATGCCAATTGATGACTGAAGTGTATGTCGGCAATTAAAGGTATCGAAATTTGTCTTTTTATTTCTGCTAACGCAATCGCCGCTTGATCATCGGGCACCGCCACTCGAACGATTTCGCAACCACCAGCAGCTAGTTTCTCTATTTGTTTAATGGTGGCAGCAACATCACGGGTATCTGTATTGGTCATCGATTGCACCGAAATTGGTGCATTGCCGCCAACCCTCACCGATCCTACCTTTATCTGTTTTGTATTACGCCTCTTCATACATTAACCCCCATTAACTGTCCACACCGATTAAACGGAGGATATCATTATAGGTAATCACAACCATCAACAACAGCAGTAAACCGAAACCAATCATATGAATAAAGCCTTCTTTGGCTGGGTCAACTGGTTTTCCAACAATCTTTTCCCAAGTTAAAAATAGCAGTCTACTGCCATCTAGGGCTGGGATTGGAAACAAATTAAACAAGCCAAGGTTAATGGATAAAAATGCGGCCAACTGTAATAATTGGAAAATACCCATTTGTGCTGCATTACTAATTTCGGACACAATTGCCACTGGCCCTCCTAAATCCACCGGTGCTTCATTGGTAAACATTTTACCAATAAAACTGATGATCAATGCCGTGACCTGATAGGTACTTTGGGCCCCTTGCCACAGTGCTTCCAATGGGTTGGCCCTTTGCATAAATGCCTTGTCCGGGTCTGCCTGAATACCAATCACATAGCGGTCATCGTCGCTCAGTTCAGGAGTAATTTGTAATGTTTTAACTTGATCATTTCGCTGCAGCTTAACAGTTAACTCTTCGCCAGCATTGTTAACATTATCTATCAATTGTTGCCAGGTGGTTACATTCACGCCATTGATGGCCACAATTTTATCACCTGGTTTTATTCCAGCTGCATCAGCAGGAGACTCCTCTACCACAGCACCAACTTCAGTGGTTAATGTTGGTATTCCCTGAACGCCATATATAGTTGCCAAAAGCAATATCGCCAGCACAAAATTCATTATTGCTCCGGCAGCAATTACCCAAAATCTTTGACCAACGGTTTTACTGTTAAATCCTTCATCTTCCTTATAGTCCCGTTCTTTTTCATCTTCTTCAGGGTCCATACCAGCCATGCGTACATAGCCGCCCAGTGGAAACAGTCTGACACTATAGTCCGTACCACCACGATTAAACCCAAATATTTTATTACCGAAACCCAAACTAAATTCATATACTCTAATGCCCACTGCTTTAGCCACTGCAAAGTGACCCAGCTCGTGGAAAAAAATCAATATCCCAAACACGAATACAGAAGCGATAAAAGTTTGCATCGGTTCACCTCTAAAGTTCAATTTTTTGGGTACGCAACTATAAAACTAATTGTTGTGCAACGTCCCTAGCCCAGCCATCTGCTCTTAAAATATCCTCCAGCTCAGGTTGAACAATTACACAATGTTTTTCCATCACCTTTCTTATAATAACCGGAATATCAAGAAAACCAACTTCTTTTCTTAGGAATCTTGCCACCGCTATTTCATTAGCAGCGTTCATCACTGCTGGCATAGTACCACCGGTTGCACCGGCTTGAAACGCTAATTTTAAGCAAGGAAAACGTTCCATGTCGGGCTCTTCAAAAGTCAGTTGGCTAACTTTAATTAAATCCAGCTTAGGTAACTGGTTGGGCCAACGATCCGGATGCGAAAGTGCATACTGAATAGGAATTCTCATGTCTGGAATGCCCAAGTGAGCTATTACCGAACCATCCACAAATTCCACCATAGAATGGATGATACTTTGGGCATGTACCACCACATCAATATCGTTATAATCTACATTAAACAGCCAGCGGGCCTCAATAACTTCCAGCCCTTTATTCATTAAAGTGGCTGAATCTATGGTTATTTTGCTGCCCATACTCCAGTTGGGGTGCTTTAAAGCCATTCCCGGAGTAATGTCTGCCATTTGTTGATGGGGTGTCTGTCTAAAGGGACCACCGGAAGCAGTTAATATCAATTTAGCCAATGCCTTTTGGGGCTCTCCGTTTAGGCACTGCCAAATGGCCGAATGTTCACTATCCACTGGGAACAAGTTAACTCCATGGGTTTTAACCTTTTCCATTACTAAGCCACCGGCCGCCACTAAAGTTTCTTTATTAGCCAATGCTATGTCTTTACCGGCCTCTATGGCCCTTATGGTGGGCAATAAACCCACTGTCCCGGTAACGGCGGTTAAAACAATATTGGCCAAACAGCAAGTCGCCACCGCTATTAGACCTTCTGTGCCAAAATAAATTTCTCGCACTATATCCTTGGACAACATACTTCTTAATTTTACGGCATCCTTTTCGTGAGCCACTGATATGATTTCCGGTTTAAACTGATGTGCTTGTTGCATCAGCAATTCTATATTACTTCCAGCCGCTAATGCAACCACCTTTACTGCTTCCGGATTATTTTCCGCTACATTTAATGCTTGACAGCCTATGGAACCTGTACTGCCAATGATTGCTATACATTTCACGCTAACACCTCAAATATTTATTATGCCTTCGGAAAGATATTTCCTGCCTTTAAAGTTGCCTGTATGGCAATTAATAATATCGGACCCAATATCAAACCGATAAATCCTAATAAACTTAAACCCATATACATAGCCAACAATGTGGCCAGTGGATGCAATCCCAGATTTGCAGCCACAATTCTTGGCTCCAGCAACTGTCGAACCACAAATATTGTTACATATAAGACTAATAATTTGATGCCAAAAGCAATATTACCTTGAATAAAAAACCAAATCGCCCATGGAATAATTAATGTGGCTGGGCCTAGTACCGGAATTAAATCTAAAACGCCAACCACCAATCCTAAAGTCAAGGCATAATCTACTCCGATAATATAAAAACCAATAATGGCCTGTATAGTGGTAATAATTACCAAAACACTTTGGGCCTTTAGATAAGAAATAAAAGCCGCCAGCACTTCCCGTAGCACCGTTAAACTTTTTTGTCCATAGGGAGCTGGAATTAAACGCTTCCAAAAATCTGCGATTGCCCGCCGATCTTTGGCAATGAAATAAGTGGCTAAAAACGTAACAATGATTAGAATAAAGGTACCTGGCACCAAAGATAGGAAGGACAACAGCGAAGTAGCCGCCACTTCCACCAAGGATTGCAACATAGTACCAAAGTTTCTAATTGCATCCTGAAGGTACGATACCATATTATTGGGCAAATCACCATAAAATCGAATCGCTTGCGGAATCATTTGTTCTACATAAATTCTCAGTTCATGGGTAATCCCCGGCAATGTTGCGGAGAGTGAAACAAGTTCAGCTATTAATTGGATAATTAATAACACTAGTAGGGTACCTAACGTGCCAAATAAGAGTAGCATTGCTAGCATAACAGCTAAACCACGACTCAATCTAAACTTTCGTTGCAAAAAGTTAACCAAGGGTTCAATCAAAAAGCTAATAAATATAGCAATAATAAAGGGTATTAATGCTGGCAAAATATTACCAGTGAGCCACAGTCCTACCCCCAAGGCTAACAACAATAATAACCCGGCGCTTATGATTACTATTGTATTTAATGCCGGTTTATACCATCTGGGTTCCATTTATTTCACCTCATTTAAATTATAAACAGTGAAACAAAATAGTATACTAATGGTGCAGACAATAGCATACTATCAAACCGGTCTAACATTCCACCGTGGCCGGGTATAATGTTACCGGAATCCTTAAGGCTAGCATGCCTTTTTAAGGTGGACTCTACCAAGTCACCAAACTGGGAGGTAATACTAATTAACAAGCCTAATAAAAACACATAATTTAATGGCAACGAAATAACAAAGGCACTATAAATATACACAGCTACTACTGAACCTAGAAGCCCACCCATTGCACCTTCCCAAGTTTTTTTAGGACTGAGGTTGGGCGTCAATTTATGTTTACCAAAAGTTTTACCCACAAAGTAAGCAAAGGTATCACTGGCCCAAGTGCCCACTAACAACATATAGAGCCAAAGGGTTCCTTCCGGAAGAGTGCTGATTAAAAATATATATGTAAATAAACCTAAATACATCACAGCTAACCACCCAGCAGCTGCATCAATGGGTGAATAGCGCGGAAAATCCTTTAACAAATAGAGCAAATGTGCCACCAGGGTTAATGTAATGGCCATGCCTACAACGCGCCAATCCTGCCAATATGTAGCTACCAGCAATAGTAGTGCACTGACGATGGTAATTGCTTTACTCGGCTTCAAACCAAGATTTTTTAGCAAATTAAGCATTTCCAACAAACCTAAAATCATCACTATTGCAATAAATGAAAGAAGTATCAATCCACCCTTCCATACTGCACATATAATTAGAGGTATGCCTAACAATGCACTGAGTACCCGCATATGTAACAATTAAAATTCACCAACCTAATTAAATCACTTTTTATTGCGTCTTAATAAGCCACCAAATCGCCTTTCTCTACACTGGTAATCATAAATTGCTTGCAATAAATCTTTTCTTCTAAAGTCAGGCCACATTACATCCGAATGCCAGAATTCAGTATATGCCAATTGCCATAGTAGAAAATTAGAAATCCGATAGTCACCAGATGGTCTAATTAACAAATCAGGATCTGGTAAACCGGCGGTATATAAATGGGCCGCAAATAATTGTTCATCCACTTCTTCAGCCACCAGTTCACCCTCATTAACCTTTTTTATTATTGTGCGGACGGTATCAACAATTTCTGACCTACCACCATAATTTAGTGCTAAGTTAAATATTAAGCCATCATTATCTGCAGTTCTTTCTCGGGCGTGAGCCACTGCCCGACGGCAATCTTCAGGCAATTTATGTATTCTACCAATGGCGCGTATTTGTACCTTATTCTGGTCTAATTCATCTATTTCCTTATAAACATATTCTACCAACAGTTTCATTAAAGCATCAACTTCATCTTTAGGGCGCTTCCAATTTTCGGTTGAGAAAGCATACACCGTTAACACCGGTATTTTTATTTCATTACATACTTTAACCACATCCCGCAAAGACTCAACTCCCGCCCGGTGTCCCATCATTCTGGGCATGCCTCGTTTTTGCGCCCACCTGCCATTTCCATCCATAATAATGGCAATATGGTTGGGTAGCCTAGCGAAGTCTATGGCTTGCATTAATTGCTGACTGTTTAATGTTCTGTTTTGTCCTGGAGTTTGATTATGAAACCAAGGAAATAACTTTCTCAGCATACATTCATCTCCTATATGAAACAACCCCCTCGGTGACGAGGGGGTAATATTCCATTATTCTTCAATAATTGCTCCAGTGGGACAAGAATCCATGCAGGTTCCACAATTTAAGCAAGTTGCATCATCGATGGTAAAAATATCGCCCTCACTAATAGCACTAACTGGGCAAGACTCAAGGCAAGTACCACATGCAAGGCATTCATCTGTAATAACATATGCCATTACTGAACACCCCCTTCCCTGCTAGTTTGATATGAAACAGTCAGTATTGTTTTATCACCAGCAGTATGCACCTTTAGAATTCTAGGTGTTCCTCTAAAGGTAAGACGGGGAGGAACAGTGTATTGAACCTCAGCCTCTTTACCATTCAAATGCAGATGATTCATTACCTCAGCCAGTTCCATACCTAAATACCGTTTAAAATCCATATCACTTATACCTGCATAATATCCTTTTCTTTAGCAGCTAACAGCTCGTCGATTTCTTTAATATACTTGTCAGTTAACTTCTGTATCAATTCTTGACCACGCTTTAGTTCGTCTTCAGATATGTCGCCACTTTTTTGCATATCTTTCATATCGTCGTTGGCCTCACGTCTGATGTTACGCACTGCAACCCGGCCTTCTTCTGACTTTTTCTTGACCACTTTTACCAATTCCATACGACGTTCCTCGGTGAGTTGAGGAATAGCTAATCTGATAACTGTACCGTCACTGGTGGGGTTAATCCCCAAATCAGATTTCATAATTGCTTTTTCAATTTGAGGTATTACTGATTTGTCCCAAGGTTGAATCATTAACAGACGCGCTTCTGGCACAGAAATATTAGCCATTTGATTAATCGGTGTTGGTGTCCCGTAGTAATCCACCTGCACTTTATCAAGCAAAGCCGGGGTAGCCCGACCTGCCCTCAAACTGGCAAATTCACTTTTGGTTACCTCAATGGACTTTTTCATTCTCTCTTCTGCATCTTTAACGATCTCACTAATCATCTACTCCCCCCCTACATATGTACCTATCTTTTCACCTAAAATGGCTTTTTTTATGTTGCCACTTTCGGTAATATTAAAGACAATCAAGGGTATATTGTTATCCATGCACAAAGATGTTGCCGTGGCATCCATCACTTGCAAACCTTTGTTTAGCACTTCCAGGTAGGTTAAAGTTTCGAATTTTTGGGCTTTAGCATTCTTTAAAGGATCTTCGGAGTACACTCCATCCACTCTTTTAGCCATTAAAATTGCCTCAGCCTCTATTTCGGCTGCCCGCAAAGCAGCAGTTGTATCAGTAGAGAAATAAGGATTGCCAGTGCCAGCACCAAAAATAACCACACGACCTTTATCTAAGTGGCGCATAGCCCGTCTCCTGATATAAGTCTCTGCCACCGCCTTCATTTCAATGGCGGTTTGTACTCTAGTGTCAACACCAATATTTTCCAAAGCATCCTGTAAAGCCAGTGAATTCATTACTGTGGCCAACATGCCCATGTAATCCGCGGTGGCTCTGTCCATTCCTTTGGCACTGCCGGCAATGCCACGCCAAATATTACCACCACCAACCACAACGGCCAGTTGAACCCTCATTTCCACCACTTCTTTAATTTGTTCGGCAACTGAATAGGCTACCTCAGGGTCTATTCCATAACCTTGGGTTCCAGCCAATGATTCACCAGATAATTTTAAGACTACACGTCGATATTTCGGAGTCATGCGTTGGCGCAACCTCCATCCAGATAAAAATATATTCTATAAAACCAGAAAAAGTCCTTTTATTATTTACCTATTTGAGCTGCTACTTCTGCAGCAAAGTCATCTTGTCTTTTTTCCAGACCTTCACCCAACTCAAAACGAGCAAATCTACGCACCGCAATGTTTTCGCCTATCTTAGCAATTTTTTCAGTCACCAGTTGTTGCACTGTTATATCTGGGTTCTTAATAAATGGCTGTTCCAACAGGCAAATTTCTTTGTAAAATTTATCAATCCGACCCACAACCATTTTTTCAACTATGTTAGCTGGTTTGCCTTCATTTAGAGCTTGGGCCTTTAAGACCTCTTTCTCATGTTCGACCACTGAGGCAGGCACCTCTTCACGACTAACATATTCAGGCTTAGCAGCAGCAATTTGCATTGCAATATCCTTTACCAACTCTTTAAAGTCATCGGTTTTAGCAACAAAGTCAGTTTCACAGTTTACTTCAACCAATACACCAATACGGCCTTCGCCATGTATGTATGAGCTAACCAAACCTTCGGCAGTTATGCGACCAGCTTTCTTAGCCGCAGCAGCCAAACCCTTTTCACGTAAAAAATCAATAGCTTTATCCATATCACCGTTTACTTCTGATAAAGCCTTTTTACAATCCATCATGCCTGCTCCGGTACGTTCACGCAGTTCTTTAACAAGTTTTGCGGAAATTTCAGCCATTATAAAATTCCCTCCATTATTATCATTTTTATTTGCTATTATAACCATAATTTACACTAACAAACATACAAAAAGGGCAGGGGAACCCGAAATGAGACGCCCCCCACCCTTTATTACCTTACTATTCGTTAACTTGCTCACCTTGCTTGCCTTCTAAACAAGCTTCTGCAATTTTGTTGGTTAACAACTTAACCGCACGAATAGCATCGTCGTTGCCGGGAATCACGTAATCAACTTCATCCGGGTCACAGTTTGTATCTACAATTGCAACAATCGGAATATTCAACTTACGTGCCTCTGCAACAGCAATGCGTTCTTTACGCGGATCAATAACAAATAGAGCATCTGGCAGACGCTTCATATCTTTAATTCCGCCTAAAAACTTCTCCAGCTTTTCTTTTTCATTTAAAAGCATAGCCACTTCTTTCTTAGGCAGACGTGTCATTGTTCCTTCTTCTTCCATGCGCTCCAGCTCTTTTAATCTATCAACACGACGACGTATGGTTTGGAAGTTTGTCATCATACCACCCAACCAACGCTGATTAACATAATGCATGCCGCAACGCTCAGCTTCTTCTTTAACAGCTTCTTGAGCTTGCTTTTTGGTACCAACAAACATCACAGTGCCACCATTAGCTACAGTTTCTTTAATGAAATTGTAAGCTTCTTCTACCTTTTGTACGGTTTTCTGCAAGTCTATGATATAAATACCGTTACGGTCAGTGAAGATATATGGAGCCATTTTAGGATTCCAACGTCTTGTCTGGTGACCAAAATGAACACCAGCTTCAAGTAGTTGTTTCATTGAAATTACTGCCACTTCACTACACCTCCTCCCTGTGGTTTTGATCCTCCGCCACCATCATCTCGTGTGAGACCATTTAATATGTAAATGGCACCTTCACAACACATCCGGCAACGTGTGTAATAATTAACACCAAAAAGAATAATAGCATAATAATATTTTCAAAGCAAGTACTACTTGCTAATATATTGAAAAAATCAACAAAAAAAATAACCACAGTTTAAACTGCGGTTATCTTATCTTATCCAATTCTTCAAGCAAACGATCGTTGAGCACTCTAATATATGTGCCCTTCATGCCCAGTGACTTGGACTCGATCACACCGGCACTTTCAAACTTGCGTAAAGCATTGACAATTACAGAACGGGTTATGCCCACCCGATCAGCAATTTTACTAGCAACTAAGACGCCTTCATCGCCATCTAATTGTTTAAAAATATGCTGTACAGCATCAAGTTCACTATAGGATAGTGTGCCTACTGCAATTTGCACAGCCGCTTTTTTACGGGCCTCCTCTTCCATCCTTCCAGCCCGGGCTCGCAAAATCTCCATAGCCACAACTGTGGCTCCATACTCGGCAAGAATTAAGTCACCATCAGTAAAATGCTCATTGTACTTAGCCAAAACCAGTGTACCTAATCTAGAACCGGCTCCCATGATAGGAACAACTGTGGTTACTTTATTACTGTGACGGCAACCCTCTTCTTCAAAAAACACACAAGCATTATTGGTTTGGCAAAAGTTTGCGTGGGTCTCCTCAACCTTCAGCAGGTGGTTATTATAGTCTTCCGGGAATTTTTTGCTACCCTCGACAATATCCACCATAATATCACAAGCAAATTCCTTCATAAAACAATGACCAAGGGCACGTCCTCTTCTGTCGATAATATAAACATTAGAGGTTATATTCTCTGACAACACCGTTGCAATTTCTGTATAGTCAACAGGATATCCCGCAGACTTTTGCAATAACTTGTTAATAGCCCGGGTTCTTTCCAGCAAATTTTCCAAAATAACTGTCCCCTTTCCTGTTTCTTATAAAATGTATCGAGTTAGGTCTTCGTTTGCTACCACTTCACCAAGTTTGTTCTGAACATAATTGTTGTCGATAACTATCGTTTCATCGGTCAACTCAGGTGCTTCGAACAAAATATCTTCTAATAGCCGTTCCATTATAGTTTGCAATCTACGCGCACCAATATTCTCAGTTTGTTCATTTACAGTATAAGCGATTTTGGCGATTTCTTCAAGCGAATTTTTTGAAAATTCAACCTTAACACCCTCTGTCGCTATTAATTCTACATATTGTTTAATTAAAGAGTTTTGGGGTTCAATAAGAATTTGTAGAAAATCCTCCATTGTCAAGCTTTTTAACTCCACTCTGATTGGAAACCGCCCCTGCAGTTCAGGGATTAAATCCGATGGTTTAGCCACATGAAAAGCCCCCGCTGCAATAAACAGCACATGATCGGTCTTCACTGGCCCATATTTAGTCACCACCGTTGAACCTTCTACTATTGGCAAAATATCTCTTTGCACGCCGCCTCTAGATACATCCGGACCTTGGGCATAATCTTTACCGGCAATTTTATCAATTTCATCTAAAAAAATGATGCCTTGTTCTTCCGCCCGTTTAATGGCATTTGTGGTCACTTCGTCCATATCAATCAGTTTTTGTGCTTCTTGTTGGGTTAATATTTTACGAGCCTCGGTAACAGTTACTTTCCGCTTCTGTTTTTTACCAGGAAAAATGCCACCAAACATATCTTTAATGTTAATGCCCATCTCTTCCATCCCTGATCCTGTAAAAACTTCCAGCATCGGCGAAGTGTTTTCTTCCACCTCAATCTCTAGGTACTCATTTTCCAATTCACCCCGTTGCAGTTTTTCCTTCAGCGTCTCCCGTTCAAACTGCACTCTTTTTTCCCTTTGCTTGTGCATGTCATCATTATCCGTTGTGTTGGTATTATTAGCTCCAAACAACATTTCAAAGGGATTCTTTGTGGGCATCGCTTTGGTGGGCATTGGCGCCAATAATTCGACAATACGCTCTTCGGCCAACCTGCTGGCCTTATCTTCAACCTCTAGCATTTTTTCCTGACGAACCATCCGAATACTGGTTTCCACTAAATCTCTGATCATTGATTCTACATCTCTACCAACATAGCCAACTTCAGTAAACTTAGTTGCTTCTACCTTAACAAAGGGAGCATTCACTAACCGGGCCAATCTTCTGGCAATTTCTGTTTTTCCTACACCGGTGGGGCCAATCATTAAAATGTTTTTAGGTACAACTTCGTCTTGCATCTCCTGGGGGAGTCTACTACGACGATAGCGGTTTCTAAGGGCAATGGCCACTGCCTTTTTAGCTTCCTGTTGACCAACAATATATTTATCTAATTCCGCTACTATTTGCCGTGGTGTTAAAGATTCCATCAGACTGCCTCCCCTTACAATTTTTCCACAACAATATTGTGGTTTGTATAAACGCAGATATCAGCCGCTGTGTGCAAAGCTTCTTTAACCACTTCCTCTGCGTTCAGTTGACTGTGTTTTACCAAAACCCGGGCTGCTGCCAAAGCATAGTTACCACCACTGCCAATGGCAGCAATATCATCATCGGGCTCGATTACCTCTCCATTACCAGAAATAATAAGAAGGTGCTCGTTGTTAGCCACTATTAACAAGGCTTCCAGCTTTCTGAGAACCCGATCCATACGCCATTCTTTAGCCAGTTCTACAGCTGCCCGTAAAATGTTACCATGATACTCCTCAAGCTTAACTTCAAACTTATCAAACAGAGTAAAGGCATCAGCCACCGAACCTGCAAAACCAGCTACTACTTTACCTTGGAATAACTTGCGTACTTTTTTTGCCTGTTGTTTAAAAATAGTACTGTTACCAAAGGTAACTTGACCGTCCCCAGCAATGGCAATTTCATTTTTGTGCTTTACCGCGATAATTGTGGTAGCATGGAACATAATATCTCTTTCCTTTCTCAACAATTCTAAATTATATAATTTTTTAAACTAATTGGCAATGCCTTTTGTAATAATTAGACAATTCTCACGCCCGGGGGTGTGTCGATTTGTAAACTTGTTTTATTTTATTTTTGGTAACATGGGTATATATTTGTGTTGTTGCCAAACGCACATGACCTAGCAATTCTTGAACGGTACGCAAATCAGCCCCTCTTTCCAATAAATGAGTGGCAAAGCTGTGGCGAATAGTGTGCGGACTGGCTTGCTTTTTAAGCCCCACCAACTGAATATACTTATTTAATATCTTTCTTACCCCTCTGTCGGTTAAACGTCCTCCCTGATAATTTAAAAACATTGCTTCTTCATTGGTCACTTTATTATTAGCCAATAGTTTCTTTCTACCAATAGATAGATAGGTTTCTAATGATTTAATGGCATAAGAGCCAATGGGTACCACCCGTTCCCTAGAACCTTTACCCATTACCCGAATGAAACCGCCACACAAATCAACACTGTTGACATTCAATGACACCAATTCACTCACCCGCAACCCGCTGGCATAGACGGTTTCCATTAACGCCTTGTCCCGCATACCCAATGGTGAATTATCTGGTGCAGCTAACAACGCATTAATTTCAGTGGGATAAAAGAAATTCGGTAATTTTTTTTGCATCTTTGGTGTAGCCACTCTGGTTAACGGGTTGGTCATTAGCACAGCCTCTCGACTTAAAAAATTGTAAAATGAACGCCAAGCCGCTAACTTACGGGCAATGGAGCTGCGGGCCAATTTATTAGCTTGCAATTCACCCAAGTAACATCTCATCACCTGATGATTAATTTCTTGGGGCGCTATATTCTCTATTTCTTTATTCAACAAATTACTGAAGAAGTCTAAACCCTGAAAAATATCCTTTTGATACTCTTCCAGTGTTCTTGCGGATGCGTTTTTTTCTAATTGCAGATAAAGTAAAAATTCATCTAAGTAAAAATACATTAAATATCAGCATCCTTAATAAAATCTGCCAAACTGGCCAACGCTTTTTCAGCCAACATGCCATTGCGCTGTTTTTTATCCCTTACCCGTTTTTCCAACGGAGGCAATAAACCAAAGGTGATATTCATTGGTTGAAAATTTTTAGATTCCGCAGTGGTTATGTAGTGCATTAACGCGCCATGGGCAGTATCCAACGGAAATCGAACAACACCAATTCCATTGACCAGCCTAGCGGCGTTAATGCCAGCAATTAAACCCGCGGCAGCAGATTCAACATAGCCTTCCACACCGGTGATTTGACCAGCAAAGAACAAATCTTCTCTAGCTTTTAATTGTAGCGATGGCTCCAATAGTGTTGGTGAGTTAAGGTAAGTATTGCGATGCATCACCCCATAGCGAACAAACTCAGCATTTTCCATACCGGGGATTAATCGAAACACTCGTTTTTGCTCACCCCATTTAAGATTTGTCTGAAATCCAACAATATTATATAGTGTTGCTGCAGAGTTATCCTGTCTCAACTGCACCACTGCAAAGGGCCGCTTGCCGGTACGGGGATCTGTTAACCCCACCGGTTTCAAAGGTCCAAACAAAAGGGTTTCCTTGCCCCGGGCGGCCAGTACCTCCACAGGCATGCAGCCCTCAAAGTGCTTTTCCTTCTCAAAATCCTTTAATGGTGCCCTTTCGGCGTTGATTAGAGCTTGGTAAAATACTTCATATTCTTCTTCGTTCATCGGGCAATTAAGGTAAGCAGCCTCTCCTTTGCCATACCTGGAGGCACTAAATACTACCTCCATGTTTAATGATTCTAACGAAACTATGGGAGCGGCAGCATCATAAAAGTATAGATAATCATCTCCTGACAACTGTAGTATCCTTTCTGCCAAAACATCAGATGTCAACGGTCCGCTGGCAATAATGGTTACTCCGTCATTGGGAATATCGGTAACCTCTTCTTTCACCACTTCAACCAACGGGTGGTTTGATAACATTTCGGTAATATACTGCGAGAAACCAGTTCGATCAACCGCCAATGCACCCCCAGCAGGTACACTATTGCGATCGGCGCTATCGATTATTAATGATCCCAATCTGCGCATTTCTTCTTTTAAAAGTCCCACAGCATTTTCGATAGCCTTAGCCCGCAATGAGTTACTACATACTAACTCAGCAAAGTAATCAGTGTGATGGGCAGGGGACATTTTAAGTGGACGCATTTCATACAATTTGACCGGGACATTACGTTTGGCCAATTGCCATGCTGCTTCAGAACCGGCCAGCCCTGCACCTACTATTGTAACTTGTTTTGATTGCATTTTTCTACATCTCCTGTTTAGAATAGCAGTTAATCTTTTGCTGGTGTGCTTTTATAGCCGCAATTTTCATTGACACATTTTAAATAAGATTGTTTGTTTTTGCCATTTTTCTGCACCAATAGTCCAGCACATTGGGGACATTTTTCTGCCACCGGCTGATCCCAGGATACAAAATCACATTCTGGATAGTTACTACAACCATAGAATTTACGGCCTTTTTTACTACGTCGCAGCACCACATCCCCTTCGCACTGGGGACATTTTACCCCCGTGGGTTCTAATAAAGGTTTGGTAAATCTGCATTCCGGGAAACCTGGACAGGCCAAAAATTTGCCATAGCGACCAAGCTTCACAACTAGGTTGCGCCCACATTCTTCACAAATCTCATCAGTGACTTCATCCTCAATCTCTACTTTGCCGATGGCTTCTTCGGCTGCCTTTAGGGTTTCGTTAAAGGATGGATAAAAGTTTCTCAATATATCTACCCAATCAATTTGCCCATCGGCAACTTTATCCAGTTTATCTTCCATCTCCGCTGTGAATTCTACGTTTAAAATGTTCGGGAAATAGTTTTTCAACATATCTACCACAATTACCCCCAATTCAGTGGGGTAGAATTGTTTATTTTCCCTGACCACATAACCGCGCTTTTGAATAGTATCAACAATGGGCGCGTAGGTACTGGGTCGCCCAATCCCCTTTTCCTCCAAGGTTTTAACCAGGGTGGCGTCGGTGTAACGGGGCGGTGGTTGAGTAAAATGCTGCTTAGGTTCCAAGGCCTTTACTTCCAATTTATCTCCCTCCACCACCTCTGGCAGTAGACCCTCTTCTTCTTTTTTGTCATCATCTCTGCCTTCAATGTACACTTGCATAAATCCAGGAAATTTAATAATTGACCCAGTGGCTCGGAATACATAATCGGCAACCTTAATATCCAAGCTAGTGGTGTCTATCACGCTGGCGGCCATTTGGCTAGCCACAAAACGAGACCATATTAATTTATACAACTTATATTGATCATTGGTTAAATACTTTTTAATAGACTCTGGGTCTAGATTGACATAGGTTGGCCTAATGGCTTCGTGGGCATCTTGAATTTTTTTATCGTTTTTATCTTTGCCAGCCTGTTTTACTTCTTTTGGTACATAGGCTGGCCCAAAACGTTCCATTATCAGCTGTTTTGCTTCATCTTTAGCTGTTTCTGATACTCGTTTGCTGTCGGTGCGAATATAAGTAACTAAACCAGTGGTGCCTTGATCACCTATTTCTAAACCTTCATAAAGCTGCTGGGCCACCACCATGGTTTTTCTTGCAGTAAAGTTAAGCTTTCTAGATGCTTCTTGCTGTAACGAACTGGTGGTAAAGGGTGGCGCAGGGTGGCGCATTTTTTCCTTGCGACTAATTCTATCAACCACAAATTGCTGTTCTCTAAGGGCCGCCAAAACCTCATCCATTTGTTCTTTACTTTTAACTTCTATCTTTTTTCCTCGGTACTTATTAAGTTTAGCTTCAAAACTTCCATGACCAACCTTAAATAGTTTAGCAGTGAGCGACCAGTATTCTTCGGGTACAAATGCATTAATTTCTTCATCCCGATCTACAATTAACCGCACCGCAACGGATTGTACCCGGCCAGCCGATAATCCTTTTTTTATTTTACGCCAAAGTAGCGGACTTAAATTGTAACCAACCAAACGATCAAGAATCCGTCTAGCCTGTTGAGCATTCACTAAATCCTTATTTATCGGTCGTGGTTGTTTAACTGCATTCTTGATCGCATTTTTGGTAATTTCATTAAATGCTACCCGGCAGGGGGTGGATTCATCAATGCCTAAAATGTGCTGCAAATGCCAAGCTATTGCTTCACCTTCACGATCGGGGTCAGCTGCCAGTAACACGCGATCCGCCTTTTTTGCCGCCGACTTCAGTTCTTTGATAATATCGCCCTTACCCCGAATGGTAATATATTTGGGAGTAAATTCATTCTCCACATCTACCCCAAACTGACTTTTGGGCAGATCTCTGACATGGCCCATTGAAGCCTTAACTGTGTAGTTTCTACCCAAAAACTTACTGATACTTTTAGCTTTAGCCGGAGATTCCACTATAACTATAGTTTTTGCCACTAATAATACACTCCTATCAAAATGCAAAGGGACATACAATGCTTATTATTACTGCCACCGTTGTTTTAAACTATACTACAAACCAACATATTTAGAACTTTTTCCTTTATTTTGTTGCTACATACATTTTACCAGGTAATTTTTTTACCAATTTCTTTACTTCCAAAAACATTAACGCTGCCATTACATCCTGCGAAGATAGCTCAACTTGTCGCAAAATATCTTCTAAATGCAATGGGTCACCTTGTAAAATATTGTATATTTGCTGTTCTGTAACGCTTAATTTTAACCCATGGGAAGAGGCCAACTCTATATTATCAAACAACACTTCCAGGCCAAGTTCTTCTAAAATATCCGCTGCCTCAGTGACCAATTTAGCCCCTTGTTTCAGTAACTTATGGCTACCTTTACTCATATTACTATATATACTACCGGGTACCGCCATCACTTCTTTACCTTGCTCCAATGCGAAATCAGCGGTAATTAGCGCACCACTTTTATCCGCTGCTTCCACTACCACAACCCCTTGGGAGAGGCCGCTAATGATACGATTGCGTGCAGGAAAATGCCATGGTTCAGGCGCTGACCCCAGCGGAAACTCAGTGATAACTGCACCATGTTCAATAATTTCATACATTAAAGCCTTGTTTTCTCTAGGATATACCACATCTAAACCACAGCCCAACACCGCGATGGTATAACCCCCGGCCGCTAGTGCCCCTTGATGGGCAGCGGTGTCAATACCTCTTGCCATACCACTAATTATATTAACACCAGACACCGTCAGTTCACCAGCTAAGCGTTGAGCGACCGTTTTACCATAGGCAGTGGCTTTGCGGGAACCAACTAATGCAACACCAGTGCCCGCTAAACTGTTAAGTTGTCCACGCACAAACAACACCGGTGGTGGATCAAAAATCTCTTTTAACATAATTGGGTAGTTATCGTCATCAAAGGTGATAAATGCCACTCCATGCTTTTCCAACCGGGTCACTTCTTGTTCCAAGTTTATCCGCCTGCGTTGATAAATAATACTCTCAATGGTAGAGGATTTTATACCTGGCACTCCTTTAAAGGCCTTCTCCCCTGCGTGCCAAGCTGGCTCAACACCGCCAAAGTGGTCTATAATCTGCCACACTGTTTTGCCTGAACCAGGTAACATCAGCTGCCATGCTAACCAGTACAACCTGTTATTCAAGGTCATCACTCCTGGTTTAAACATTTTAACCAAAAGAATCGATTAAAATAGGCAATTCTGGAAATATTATTAATTTCCTGCATAACAAATTGAAGTATTTTTCGGAGACAGATATTTACACCATAGAGTTTTAAACCAATTTTAAAATTTTATCTATTTTTTGTTGTTGGGTTAATAAATTTTGATATAAATCCCCAAACATTCTTAACCTGTTAAAAATTGATTTAATATTTAATGTTTTAGCTTCTACAGCTCCGGTTTCTATTTCTTCCCACATTAGCGGTGTCGATACAGTGGCCTCGGCAGTGGGGCGTAAACTATAATGCCAAGCCATTGTTTTACCTCGAGTATTTTGTAAATAATCTAAATATATTTTTGGTCCTCTTTTTTCCACTACTCTTTCGGTGGTACACTTCTGGGGGTATACCTGCTCAATTATTTTAGCGATATATTTCATGGCCACGGTGGCTTCAGCAAAGGTATATGCCGGTGCAATTGGTATAAACAAATGTACACCTCTAGAACCTGAAGTTTTGGGGTAGCATTCCACTTCAAACTCTTTTAGTGCCTGTTTTACCAATAATGCCACCTTTAAAACATCTTTAAATAGAATATCTGGTGCTGGGTCCAAGTCCATTACCAGTATATTTGGTTTTTCTATCCTATCAATTTTAGAGCGCCAAACATGCATTTCTAGACACCCAAGGTTAGTCAACCAAAGCAAGGTGGGTAAGTCATTACAAATTATATAATTGATAGTCTTCTCTCCATGCTGTACCGCATAGGTCTGTACCCATTCCGGAGCATGTTCGGGGCATTCTTTTTGGTAAAAGCTTTCCCCATCAATACCCTTTGGGTATCGTTTCATCACCAAAGGACGATTTTGGATGTGGGGCAACAATATCGGAGCAATGTCGTGATAGTATTTAATGACATCCCTTTTAGAAATATTGTTAGGAAACATAATTTTATCCAAATTGGTCAGTTTCAATTGTTTACCTTCAATTTCCACCATAATTTCATTTTTTACCATCAATAACACCTCCACTATAGGTTGCGTCATTAATGATAATAGTATAAGGAACCTGCAGATTGCAATCCACAGGTTCCTTTATATTAAAGACATTCAGCTTCTGACCTTAATAGATCATTAAAATTTGCCGTCGTCTTATCATGATACAGCTCTGTCAATGATCGGGGATCGATTTTCCACCAGTAACCCAAACTATGCACCATTTGAATATCCAATTCTTTTTTTACATTTTGGGGACCTGCCAAATAATCAAGCTGAATTTGCACCGTTATAATATTAGTCTGTGGGTCGTATCTCTGCACGCTATATGCCAACGCTGCCACTTCTCTTGACTTTTGTCTAAATTCCTCGTCATCCAACTTTGGTTCACCTGCCAATGTCAATAGGCAAATGTCGGGGGCCTGCTGGTTCAAGGCAGTAAAAAATATTTCAATTACTTCTTCCGGCGAGGCCATTGCCAATAATTCAGGTAGCCTACCGGCAGCCTTCCACACCATAATCTGATGGGCTAAATTGGGTTGCTTTGGGGTTTGGTGCGTAGTGCTGTCTTTAAAGTGAACACAAAAGTGGCCATTGAAGTTGTTATTTCTAATGGCCCCTGCCCCATGGGGCATACCAGCCATTGACGCCGCCAACCTAGTATTGCCCACCTCTACTATCACCGCCCTGCGTTTCCAACTCCAATTACCATCATAAATCTCTTTCAACACCGCGGTATCATTGGCAGTTAAAGGCTGTACATCTGCATGATAATTTCCAGCTCTCCTCTGTACTTCAAAGCGCAGTCCGGTGTCTAAATCTTCTATTGTAGCCTTGGTGTAACGGCTAAAAATCCTTCTTGCTTCTGACCAAGCCATCGGTTGTCCAAAGGGACTCTGGCGTTCCAATCGGTCAGCATACTGTTTGAATATCTCTCTCAACTTATAACTGGGCAGTATTGCGGTACCATCTGGAAAAAAATATTCCCCCGATTCCGTCACCAAATATTCTTGCTGCTGATTGCCCTTTTCTACCAGCATACTATATAAGGCCAATTGTTTCGGCGGCCCAGGTTTACGCATTTTGTGGGTATAACGCATTGCTTCTACAATGGTGTTCCTTTCCTGCTCATTAATTACATCAAGCTTTGCATCCCAACGCAGTGCTGTAAAGGTTATTGCCACCGGCTGCTGTGGCCAATAAACCCGCATCATTATCGCCAATGGAATAATAAACACCATTATTTTAATCAGTGTGCGGTACTTAAAATAAGTTAGAAAGGTTAACCGCATCTTTCATCACCCTCAAATCCTACTAAAAAAGATATGGGGGTAAAAATGAAAATATGCTTAAACAAGCTTTACATCTTGTTGATCTTGATTTTGAAATTTTTGTTCACTGACTAAACCATAGGCCTGAACAATGTCACTTCTGCTGATAATGCCCACCAAATTTTTGCTTTCGTCCAATACTGGCAACCTCCCCACAGCATGTTTAAACATCAGTATCGCCGCATGATTAAGACAATCGTATTCCAATATATATATCAACTGATTATTTAACAGCTCCTTAACCATGTTATTCTGTTGGCCACTCTGTTCTGCTCTGTGTAATTCTCTGCCAGTGATAACACCATTAACCTTGCCATCTATGGCCACCACCGGAAAGGCGTGATGCGTGCTGTTATTAATTTTCAACAACGCCTCTGTAACAGTGTAATAATCTGGTAAACTGAGCACATCGATGGTCATCACATCCTTGACACAGATATTCTTTAATAGATCTGGACGGCGCAAGTAATTTATATCCAAACCTTTTTTAGCTAATTTTGTGGTATAGATATTGTATCGGGTTAACGAAGAAGCAATTACATAACTGATTACCGAAGTAATCATCAAAGGAACAATCATCCTATAGTCGTTACTCATTTCAAATAGTAAAATTATACCGGTAATGGGGGCAAAGGAAGATGCCGCCAGCATGCCGGCCATACCTGCCAGTGCATAAGCCATCGGCTCAATAACTATACCGGAAAAAAACGAACCAAAGATCAAACCACAAACTCCCCCCAGCATAGCACCAAGGTATAGAATTGGTGCAAACACACCACCGGAGCCACCGGAGCCCAACGTGATAGCAGTGGCCAAGGCCTTAAATAAAAGTAAAGAAACCAGCAACCCTAACGTCATTTTTCCCGCCAAAACCACCTCTATCACATCATAACCCACGCCAAATATTTCCGGTAAATATACGCCGATTAGACCAACTAATAGCCCTCCCACTGCCGGTTTAAGGTAGGATGGCATAAAGTTGCAGGCTGAAAACAATTCATCAACTCGATAAAACAATTTAATAAACACAACTGCAAACAATCCCACAGCAATCCCTAACATACCATACAATATCAATTCCAGCGGGCTATGGAGCGAAAATTGCGGCACTGTTATGGCCAAAGCGTCATTAAACAGTGCACTGCTTACAATAGAAGCGGTGACCGCTGAAACAATAATCATCATTAACCGCCCGCTGGCAAAGTCGGCCAATATTACTTCTAACGCAAACATGACGCCGCCGATAGGAGCATTAAAGGTTGCCGCCACCCCGCCGGCAGCGCCACAGGCCACCAAAGATCGCATTAAATCAGGATGTATTTTAGTTAGTTGGCCCACAAATGAACCGATGCCGGCACCAATATGGATAATCGGACCTACTCTGCCGGCAGACCCACCAAACCCAATGGTGGCTATGGACGCCAAGGACTTAATTAACACCACCCTTGGTGGAATAACACCACCTTTTAAAATTACATCGGCCATCACTTCTGGCACACCGTGTCCTCTGGCCTCCTTAGCTAAAAAATGAATTAAGGGACCAGCCAGCAAACCACCGATGGCCGGCAGTAGGATCACATAGTACTGATTTAAAAAATCCAATGTCACTTTACCATAATCAAAGGACATGGCAGTTACAAATTCCAATAACCATAAAAATAAATATACCGCCACCCCGCAAAGTGCACCTACAATAATACCCAACATCAGTTCTATAAGTTGTGATTTCTTTATATTGGCATTTATAAACAATTATCTGCACCCACTTAATATTTTCTATACCAATCATAACGCTCACTGGTTTATCGGTCAAACAACTAAAGCTTCTCAACTTTGCAGGCTCGTTAAACGAGCCACCTACGATGTTTTCTTTCTCTTTACTGGTTTATTATTTTTCCCCCGTTCTTCCTTGGCCAAATCAATACTGGCCTTTAGGGCAGACATTAAGTCCACCACCTTTTCTGTTTTGGGAGGTGAAACAATCTCTATTGTTTCGCCGGCTATTTTAGACTGAATCACATCCATCAGAGCTTGGCGATATTCATTGGTGTACTTTTCTGGATTAAATGCGCTGGACAAATTATTGATTAAATTCACTGCCATTTTCAGTTCATTGTCATGCAAATCCACCTGATAATTCAATTCCGCTATATTGTCTGCTTGGCGTACTTCATCAGGATAAAACATAGTGCTCATCATCATAGTGCCATTACCAGCCACCCGCAGCACCGCCAAGGCAGGTTTACTTCTAAGCATTATTTTTGCCACCGCCACTTTACCCGTTTGCTCCATTGCGGTTTTTAACAAGTGATAAACCTTCTGGCCACCTTCCCCTGGGGCTAGATAATAGGCCTTTTCAAAGTAAACTGGATCTATTTCTGGTAGGTCCACAAAGTCTAAAATGTCAACACTTCTAGCTGTGGCTCCGGGCAGGTTTTGAAAATCTTCATCCTTAATTACCACATATTTACCCTTCTCATATTCGTAGCCCTTTACTATATCACTCATAGTTACTTCTGTTTCACAATGGGGGCAATAGCGTTGATATTGCACTGGGTTTTTACACTTTTCATGAAGATAGTTGAAGCGAATATCTTTGTTCTCCGTTGCTGCATATAGCTTAATTGGCACATATACTAAGCCAAAACTGATGGCACCCTTCCACAGTGGTCTCATTGACTTCACCCCTAAGCTCTGTAATAAAGGTTATTATCTCTCAGTATTAAATAAATAAGCAGTAACCAACATATACATTTATTAGTTACTGCTGATTGCAAATCAATCTTTAATATTTAACCTAGCTTTGCGAGCTCCTTCGGCACCTAAATTGGCCTCAGCCAATTCAACTTTACATTTTGTTCGTTTCAACGCATCCATACGCTTATTTAACTGCCGATGTTCTTCCCCCAGACCCAATTCCTTTGCCGATTCATATTGTAATTGTCCCAACATTCTTTTAGTGCGCAGTTCATCAAAATCCTTTTTATGTCCCATTTAATCACCCCATGCTTAGCTTAAACAGAATAACGGGTATTTATTCTAATAATCCTTATTTGTATTTAATACTAATAAAATCGAGATACCCCTTTACAAATCAGCATTTTTCTAGTATTATGATTGTAATTACTTTCACATTATTATAATTATTATATATAACTATTATAACAACAACCTTATCACATAAAAAAATCTTCTAAACAGAAAGGAGTTGTTGATATTATGGAAACAAAAAAATTTATGCGTTTAATGTTGGTTGGCAGCATTGGCTCCTCGTTGCTAGGACTTCCCTATGTGTGTCAGCTTTTTGAAGTTAATTCCGGTCTAATGCAGTGGGGTATCTTTTCAATATTTATAGGGCTTCTACTTATAGGTACATCTGTAACCTGGGATTTAACACATAAGACTACAAAATACCTGTTGGCCATAGAATTCTCGCTTTTATCAATATTGCAATTGGTACCCATTTATTATTGGTTTGTTGCTCAACCCCAGGCGATGGCGGTTACCACATTCACCAACGCAGTAAGTAATTTTGGCTATACACTGCCGCACTTTGTGTTATTATTTATCGGCGTTTTAGTGGTCTACCGTTTACTTAATAAAGACATAATACCAAATTTAAATCAGGGATAATGCAAACTAATAAGGAGTCACCTTAGGGGTGGCTCCTTAAATTTTCTAAGCAAACTTCTTTGCTATTTTTTCACCATCATAACTGAAAAGTACTACTTTTTTGTCAAGTATGGTTTCTAAATGCACCGGTCGCCCCCAAATTAAATATATATGGGGTAACGTCTTTTCTAAATGTAAAACATCAAGTTCCAACCCTTCAAATAAATGCTTCAAGTGCAATTCGCCACGCTTTTTATAGTCACCATTTTCTACTACGATATAAGGCACACCGCAATTGGTTAAGTTTCTAACTAATTCATCACGCACCTTTCTCCAATCTTTATCCACCACTTTATAGTCATGCCCCACTTTGCGAAACAAATACAAGTCTAATTCCTCTATCAGCTCTTTAGTCAAATAATTTCTGAGAAAACTGACATCGTTATCAACTGTGCGCACCTCAAAGATCTTTTCTCGACCTTCTTGACCATTGCAACCATATCTTTCCCGCTCTTCTTCTGTAGGGTTATTCCAACGTTTTTCAATATCTTCAAATATTTTTAAGCCAATAAAGTATGGATTGATGCTGGTTTTAGATGTCTGAATTACTCCGGCATGCATTTTAGCAAACTCCAATGCTTCTGATTCCACTAAATCCATTTCTCGCATAATGCGCAGATGCCAATATGTGGCCCAGCCCTCGTTTATTATCTTTGTCTGCATTTGTGGCCAAAAATACAACATTTCTTCCCGTAACACCGACAAAATATCCCGCTGCCACTCTTCCAAATCCGGGGCATATTCAAGCAAAAACTTCATTAAATCATTGGCCCTTTTTATCGACGTACATTTGTGTTGGCAATTGCAGTCACCTGCACCTTCCTTTTTGCTACCTATATTCCACATGTCATCATAGGGGGTCTTTTGCTGATTACCACAACATTGTTTTATTGTGGTTGGCATTTCTTTAATATAACTATGGGGGTCAATATGCTGTTGCAAAGACAATGCGGCATCCAAAAATTGTTCTACTTTTTCGCAACCATACTTTAATTCATAATTCCGAAACCGTTGCGAAGCAACAGACATGGATTCAAGCATATCTCTGTTGGTATGTTTAAACCAAACATTGTTCTTGAAGAAATCACAATGGGCCAGCACATGGGCCATTACCATTTTATTCTGAATTAGTGAATTGCCCTCTAATAAAAAAGCATAGCAAGGGTTAGAGTTAATCACCATTTCATAAATCCGGCTAAGATTATAGTCATACTGCGTCTTCATTTTATGATAGGCTTTGCCAAATGACCAGTGAGTAAAACGTGCTGGCATGCCATAGGCACCAAAGGTATAAATTATTTCCGCAGGACAAATCTCAAAACGCATGGGGTAAAAATCCAAATTAAATCCCGTTGCAGTTTCAGTAATTTTTTCTATACTCTCTGCCAATAATTTTAATTCTAAACTTTTGCTCATGCTGTTCCTCCGCTTATACATCAAAGGGTTGCATCATCCGCACCGTCCCTTGGTTACTCCGGTTAGAAAAGAAAGCTTTTAACGCGGGGTAAACGCCACTCTGATCTCGAATACTGACTGTGGTAAAATTGCTTTTTTCAATTGTTTTAAATGAATTTTTCAGTGTACTACTATAATAATATGGACCCTCGATCTCTCCATAACCTACTAAGTTACAGTATGCTAACATTTTATTGATCAGTTCCACACAACGTTCGTTGTCTGAGCTGAGATTATCACCATCGGAAAAGTGAAAGGCATAAATGTTGTAATCGTTGGGGCTGTATCTGGTTTCTATTATATTTAACGCCAAGTCATAGACCGACGAGCATCTAGTGCCCCCGCTCTCCCCTTTGGTAAAAAACTCCTCCTCAGTAACTTCCTTAGCCTCGGTGTGATGAGCTAAAAAAACAATCTCCACCTGTTGATATTTCGAGCGTATAAACTGCACCATCCAAAAGAAAAAACTGCGGGCAATATACTTTTCATAGGGCCCCATACTGCCCGACGTGTCCATCATTGCCAACACCACCGCTGCCGACTGATACTTAAAAGCAGTTTCCCAGGTGCGATAACGCAGATCCTCTGGCTTAATGCCGTGGATTCCTGGCTTACCTGCCTTAGCGTTACGTTTCAGCACTTCCATTAACGTGCGCTTACGGTCAATGTTGCCTTGCAATCCCTGCTTACGAATGTCCCTAAATTCTATTGTTTCAGAGGCCAGTTGTTTATTGTGTTTTTCTTTTAAATCCGGCAGTACCAAATCCTTAAAGAGCATTTGCTGTAGCTCTTCCAAGCTGATATCCGCCTCATAATAATCGATACCAGGTTGCTCACCAGCGCCACCTTTGCCCTTGCCGTTACCACCCCCCTGCCGGTCGCTGGCCACCACATCCCCCACTTTACTGTCACCATCGCCTATACCCCCATGTTTTTGCTTGTGATGGTCATAACGAAAACGGTACTCTTCTAATGAGCGAATGGGTACCCGGTACACCTTTTTACCATCAGACATAATAATGCTTTCATCGGTAATAATATCCGCTAAGTTTTTTTTGATGGCCTCCCGCACCTTTTGGCGATGCCGTTGTTGGTCCAGTTCACCCTTGCGATGTAGAGACCAATCTTCGCGGGATATGATATAAACTTTTTTCTTATCCATATATCATCACCTAACGGTTTAACAAACTACCTACATACTTCAACAGTTCATTGGCACACACCGGGCAATAGCCATGGTCTGAAATTAAACGGGCGCTAACTTCGTTAATCCGCTTTAGTTGTTCAGCGTCAGGGGTTTTGGTGGAAGTGGTTATTTTAACCACATCCTTTAAATCAACAAACAATTTTTTCTCAATTGCTTCCCGCAAACGCTCATGGGACTGATAATTAAACCGTTTGTTCTTGCGGGCGTATACCGATAACCTGATTAAAATTTCCTCGCGGAAGCTCTTTTTAGCGTTTTCAGACACACCAATTTGTTCCTCTATAGAGCGCATTAATCTTTCGTCAGGATCAATTTCTTCGTCTGTAATGGGGTCCTTTAATTTGACACCGTTACAATAGGCCTCAACGTTATCCAGATAGTTTTCAAACAAAACCCGGGCACTGTCCTCGAAGGAATATACAAAGGCCTTCTGTACTTCCTTTTTAGCCAATTCGTCATATTCTCTGCGGGCAATGGATATAAAGTTTAACAACCGTTCCCGCTCCTCTTTATTAATAGATGGGTGTTGATCCAAACCATCTTTAATAGAGCGCAACACATCTAATGCATTGATACAATTGTTGCCGGTTCTAATCAACGCACTGGACAAACGGTTGATAATATACCGCGGGTCTACACCACTCATACCCTCCTCTCCTGCCTCTTGATGCAATTCAGCTACGTCCTTTTGTTTAAATCCCTCCACATCTTCGCCGTCGTAAAGTTTCATCTTTTTGACAATATCCATGCCCTGTTTTTTGGACTCCTTTAGGCGCGATAACACCGAGAAAATACCTGCCACCTTTAGGGCATGGGGTGCAATGTGTACGTTTTTTAAGTCACTTTGTTTAATTAGTTTATCGTAAATTTGTATCTCTTTAGACACCTTTAAGTTATATGGTACTTTAAGCACAATCATCCTGGATTGCAGCGCTTCGTTCTTTTTGTTGGCTATAAAGGCTTTGTATTCGTTTTCGTTGGTATGGGCTACAATTAATACATCAGCATAGATCAACGCAAAACGTCCCGCTTTAAAATTTCCTTCCTGGGATAAGGACAACAGATTCCAAAGGAATTTTTCATCACACTTTAACATTTCCTGGAACTCCATCAACCCGCGATTACTGATATTTAGTTCTCCATCAAAGCGATAAGCCCGGGGATCACTTTCAGAACCGTATTCAGCAATGGTGGAAAAGTCAATGCTTCCTGTTAAGTCTGCAATGTCCTGACTTTTGGGATCTGAGGGAGCGAAGGTGCCAATGCCTACCCTTTTGTCTTCGGATAAAATCACCCGTTCCACCGGCACTTTTTCTACGTCACCACCAAATTCTGTATCCAACCGCAGTTGACAGGCCGGACACAAATCCCCTTCTATGCTTATCCCGTATTCCTCCATAAACTCTGGTCGCAATTCCTTTGGTATCAAATGCAGCGGCTCCTCATGCATGGGACACCCTTTAATGCCATACAATGCACCAGCCTCTGTACGGGAGTAAGCTTCTAATCCCTTTTTTAACATCGAAACAATTGTGGATTTGCCACCACTTACAGGGCCCATTAGTAATAAAATTCTTTTCCTGACATCCAACTTTTTAGCTGCGGGATGAAAGTACTCCTCCACCAATTTTTCTAACGTCCTATCTAAACCAAACAGTTCCTTGTTGAAAAAGCGATAGCTTTTGACATCGTCGTTGACAATAATGCCAGCATCTTCAATCATATTATAAAGTCTGGCATGGGATAGTTGACAAACATATGGTTTTTCCTTAACCAAATTTAAGTAATCACTGAATAATCCTTCCCAATGCAATTCTCGTTCTTTTTGTCGATACTCCTCAAGACGTTTCAAAAAATCCAATTATCACCACTCCCATATTAAGATTAGCGGCGTACAGCTCACTTCAAGATTAGCAGTTTTTTGTGTTTAGGTTGTAACATTATATGCGCTTGGCACCGCTCCAATGAAAATAAATGCAATATTCTAAACTACTTTATCTATTTCGACATTATCTAACCAGATAAAATACCACGAAAACAAAAACGCTTGTAGTCAACTATTTGACCACAAGCGTTATCATATTCCATAATGATTAATCTTCATCCAAAGGGGTAACAATTACATGGCGATCTTCAACATAAAACTTAGCGATTTCATCTTTGTTTGTGATAAAGCGGTACTGAACCTCGTTTCCTTCCATCCACGTTAACAAATATCTCATCATTGCGCCACCCCCCATTATTTTGTATACAATATCCTTAAGCAAAGCATAACAAAATTCACTGTATTTGGCAATAGGCTTGTGAAAATTTTCTTCAATAATTTTTATAAAAAATGTAACTGGTTTCAGTGGTTTACTTTTAATAAACATTTATATAATCAGCAGTCCTTAGACATACTAAATTAAAATGCTTTTACAGGAAGGATGCTGTGTCGGTGGATTATCAAAAACAAATTACAGATTCCCTATTCGGGCTTAAAGATCCTAATACAATGAAGGATATCTCGTGCAACCTAAAGGCCATAGAAATTAGCGATGATAATGCCGTTACTGTGGTCTTAGGAGGTTGCTGTCCAGACAAAGATTATAAAAGCCTTGAGCATGAAATAGCACAACGGGTACTGTCCTTTGAAGGAGTAACTCAAGTGCAGGTACAGTTTCAGTAACTATCTTCCGCAACCACTTAGGGCGGTTATATTTTTGTGTTATAATAACTGGGTAGTTTTCCATTATGAGGAGGGTGAGTGATGTATATTATAGATCGGTTTGAAAATGAATGGGCGGTGATCGAATTTGACCGACAGGTATTTAACTTGCCGAAGAGCCTACTGCCGCCCACCGCCAAAGCAGGGGATGTAATCACCATTAATATTTCCCTTAATACCAAGGCCACCGAGGGTATCAAACAACAAAATCAAGCGCTTATTGACGATATTTTTAAGGAGTAATTAAATGACTTTTCAAATCAAAAAACTTGCTTTCATACTGTTACTACCACTGCTATTCGTTGTCGGTTGTAGTGGTGATAAACCCGCTAGTCAACCAACGGATTTACTGGTTCATTATTTAGACGTGGGTCAAGCTGATAGCATTTTGGTGCAATTGTCCAATGGTCAAAATATGCTGATTGATGCCGGCAATAATGATGACGGCCAGTTGGTAACTGGTTACCTAAAGGAACAAGGGGTTAAAAAAATTGACTATTTAGTGGGTACCCACCCCCATGAAGATCACATCGGCGGATTGGATACTGTCATAAACCAGTTTGAAATTGGTAATGTTTACCTGCCCAAGGTAACGCACACCACTAAAACCTATCAGGACGTATTGGTGGCATTAAAAGACAAAGGTCTAAAGGTCATTGCTGCCAAGGCAGGGGTAGAGATCCTGAATGAAGATGAATTACAGGCTATAATAATCAGCCCCATCAATGACCACTACCAAGAATTAAATGATTACTCCGCTGTAATCAAACTCAATTATCAACATACCAGTTTTTTGTTCACCGGAGATGCCGAAGAATTGGCGGAGAATGAAATTTTAACCAGCGGCATAGACGTAAAAGCAACGGTATTAAAGGTTGGCCACCACGGTAGCGTTTCTTCCACCAGTGACAAGTTTTTAGCGGCGGTTAACCCTAAACTTGCCATAATTAGTGTTGGCACAAACAACGATTATGGACACCCTCACCAGCAAACTTTAGAAAGGTTAAATAAAGCTGGCATCAGTGTGCTACGCACCGATCAACAAGGCACCATCATCATCAAATCAGATGGCAAGCAGGTTAGCAGTAACGTCACACCGGTTAAGCAACCAACAACAGCGGCACTGCCTGCTGCAACTGAGGGCAGTTATTTGGGCAGCGTCAATTCCGACAAGTACCATACCCCAGATTGTCCCCATGTAGATAGTATTGCTGATAAAAACATTATTTGGTTTAAAGATATGGCAGCAGCCAAAGCAGCTGGCTATCAACCCTGCAGTAACATTAAACAGTAATAATTAGAGGGGGCTTTAATAAAATGCCCCCCCAGTCACAAAACCTTTCCTAATTATATTGTTAGACCTCCACTTGGAGAGATTATCTGCCACTCTGATAGATAACTAGATTTCAATTCCACCTTCCACCCTGATAATTTGCCCTAAAGTTCCGATAGGTACGCTAAGTTTGGGTTGTTTTGCAAAGATAATTGTCTAATTCCATAGGGATAGATCGATTCATCAAGCTTAAAATTATCCAACCAGCAGGATAAATACATCTCCAATGCCTCGGTGTTGGCCAACTTCGCGGGCACATGTAGACTAACGAATCTGTCAGTACGGGCCAAGATAACACCATATTTAGCATTGCCGATCTTCAACAATGGCTCTCCATCGGGTTGGCAATGTAATGTCCAAGCAGAGTTCCATTTCCTCCGGTGTAAAGTGCTGATCAATTGCCCGCTTGAAAAAAGGTATCCTTAATGCCCACTTCCGTGGCCAAAGCCTGTACAGTTTCAATAGAACTTTTAGCTGCATCCCGGATACTTTTATTGGCAACAAGCTGTGCCATAGCGTGTACCGCCCCAATCAGAGCATTGGAGGCAGCAATGGCTGCCAGCAGACTGGCCTTGGCCATGGCATCGCATTTTGTTTCTTTATAGGCAGTGGCAGCCTATTCAACTTCATAGTCTTTGGGGTTTAGCGTCTTAATGATAAAATGAATACTTCTACCTTGTCAGTTGCACAGTAATCATTTAGGTGGTTTAATTTTTGCTTATTACCCTATATAATTATAGGTAGAATGCACATTTTGGATGAAAGGGTAGTACTTTGATGAAAATTCGTAGGTCTAACCAACAAACTGCTTTAAACCAAGCCAATGACATTTTTAATGATATATTGTTGCCATCGAAGAAACGGACCCGGGGAACTGTTTATTTCTACCGACTAATTGGTTTTAACAATCAGTCCGAATTTCTCACCAAGGTGACATTGTTACATCAACAGTTGTTGAAATATGGTGACCTTTACCTTTACTTTATTGACAGCCTACCACTACCTTTCAACAATATTCTGACTGATAAAATAAGCCAGGGTCTGACAGATTTAAATAGCACTGATCCCACTGTTATTTGCGATGTTTTAACCAAAGCTAGCTTATTACCTACAGTAAACTCGCAAATGACAGGCTCCCTAAAAACGATTCTCGATTTATATATCAAGAACGAACCCACCGTCAATATTAGCCAATTGAAAAACTTTGTTACTAAAATTTTGTTGTGGGCCCATCAGCATGTCCCGACTTTATACCGGCAAAGCAACGCCAATCACAACCCTAAAGTGTTGTATTATGGCGAAATTAAAAAACACTCGATTTACTTTTTAATTTTTTTGTCACAATTGGGCTGTGATGTGTTATACATCAATCCTTACAGTGATTCAGATTATCAAAATGTAGACCCTAACAATCAGTTTTCTCAGATTATAGAAGGCAGTATTAAAACCAAACTGGCCGAGCCACCCATTAAAGTAATGGCTAAATCATATGTCAGACCAATCACCACCGGCCCCTGCGTGGCAGTAAAGCTAAAAAAAGCCACGGATATTTGGCAAGATATTTTGTTGCCGCTACATAAAAGAAGCGGTTACCTGGGTAGCCCAACGCCAGTTCTGCCCATCTACTTTTATAGGCACATTGGTCTTGCGGGGACAAGCAATGAATCAGTGGACCAGTTCTACAATACCATTTATCAACTGGATAGAACCTTAACCAATGGAAATTACGGCTATATCCGGTTGACAGATTTTGTGCCGATGCCCAGCAATAGCGACATTGCCCACTACAAAACCAAGTTGCATTGGAATGGCGATCAAAATTCTTTAATTAGTGGAGTGTTGTCAGCTAATATTTTACCGATCACCAACAGTAAATCTTTGAATAATACCATCAAAACAGCATTTCAGCAAACCATGGAATTGTTTATTGACATTGAACCCAACAGCAGTTCAACCAGGTTAGAGAATTTTGCTTTAAAACTAATTGGTTGGATAAATAATTATTTTTATGATTTATACATCGATTTTGATTTTAAAGATAGTCCTAAGGTTTTGTATTACGGGGACATTAAACTACACGAAATATGCTTTCTGATCTACCTGTCCAAAATCGGTTGCGACGTATTGTATATCAACACCGACTGCCAAAAGGATAATATCTTTAAAGAAATTGACCCGGCTGAGCAACATAGCAAGCTCATTACACAACCGTACAGTTTAGCGCTGGAACCATTTCCCGAAGTGGAGCGAGTTATACGCAAGGCTACGGTGGCCTACAGCGCCTCCCAAGAAATTCAACAGGTAATTTACAGTGCCGATGCCGGTTTATTTAAACCTTGGCAGTTTCAAAATTACCGCACTCAACCAATAACGTTGCGCACCACCTATGATGAGTTGAAAATTTTGTGGCCGGAGGAGGCTCGCATTCGGCCGGAGTTTAAAGTGGTTGACGACACAGTGTATGTACCCAACCTCTTTGCCAAAATTAGAGGTACTCATCAAGACTTAAATCTGTACTGGCAAGATTATCGATTGCTAATCAACAGCAAAAACACCCTTGTGGTCACCCAAGTGCCCTTTACTAAAGTGAATTACAAAAAACGAGATTTATATGCATCTGCATTTTTGTTCAATAATGACGGCCTATTAAATAGAGAGAAGCTGATGCAAAGTGGTTTTTATCGCTTTAGTTATTTAAGAAGCTCATTGCAGCATCTCATTATTAGCAAAGTGGAGGAGCTTATTAAAGCCAACCCCTTCATTGATGGCACCGATAAGGAATTACCGTTAAAAATCCTGATGACGGTGATGACGATGGATGACAACATCTTACGGTTAATCGAAACCTTTGATTACCCCAAAGAAGTACCCAAATTGGTCATTTATGACAGCACCAAAGAGGTCTTTAGTGATGAAGACGCCATCATTATTGCCTTTTTAAATCTGGTGGGTATAGACATTGCCATCTTCACCCCCACCAATTACAACAACATTGAACTAAAGCTAAAGACAGAGCTACTGGATGAACATCAACTACCATCATTGCAGTTGGATTTGCCCATCCCGGATTCAATGGACATGCCCAATGAATCAAGTAAAATCGGTAATTTATTTAACCAGATATCAACAAAAATAAGGAGGAAATTTCGTTGAAAATTAACAGAACAGACAGGCAACTGGAGCAAGCGGTGGAGGTAGTGCCATTTGATTTAGAAAAGCAAAAACAAGAAGTGGCGGTAAAGGTACAAAATTCACCAGCCATAGACAATATTTTGGCACAAATTGATTTGGATAATCCCAACACCATTATGACCTATGGTGCCGGCATCACCGAGGAAATCGCCAAATTTGCCGATCAAATTTTGCACAGCATGGAAATGGTCAAGGTGGAAGATTCCGGCAACATGCTGGCCCAGCTTAATGCCATTATGGACAAGTTCGACATCAAAGACTTTGAAGAAAAAAAGCAGAGTTTTTTCGGCAAGTTGTTTAACAAAGCCAAAGATTCCATCGAAGCGTTGTTTAAAAAGTATCACACCATGGGTGATGAGGTGGATAAAATCTATGTCACCCTTAAACAGTATGAAAGTGAAATCAACAAAGCCAATGCAGATTTGGAAGGGATGTTTATGAAAAATCTGGAGTACTATGAGCAATTGGAACAGTACATTTATGCAGGTGAATTGGCCATTAACGAAGTGCGCAACAACATTCTGCCCCAAATGCAACAGCAAGCCGCCACCAGTGGTAATCAATTGGATCAGGTGCAGGCCAACAACGTGGCCAGAATGCTGGAAATGATGGAGCAACGGGTGCATGACCTGAAGCTGGCCGAAAACATCGCCATCCAAACCATGCCCAGCATTAAGTCTATTCAAAACGGCAACTACAACTTAATACGCAAAATCAACTCGGCCTTTATTATTACGTTACCAATATTTAAGCAGTGTTTAATTCAATCCATCATGCTCAAACGTCAGGCAGTCCAAGCCAAGGCCATGCAAGCATTGGATGAAAAGACCAACGAGTTGTTATTAAGAAACGCCCAAAACACCGCTTTACAATCCAAAATGACCGCCCAACTGGCCTCGGGCAGCTTTGTTAGCATCGAAACGCTACAAAAGTCCTGGGAAACCATTGTCAAAGGCATTGAAGAAACCAAGCAAATCCAAGATGATATGCGCCAGAAGAGGGTTGCCGACAGCCAAAAATTGTTGGCCTTTAAGGAAGAGTTCCAAAACAAAAAAATGCTAAAATAAAGGGGGCTATACGCCCCCTTTAGTAATTATACATTAGGAATTATGAATTTTAAATGGAGTGGTTAAGTTCATTGCGCCCCTCAATCATAATTTAACATTCAAAATTCATAATTGCTCTTTCTTTATCCGTTGTTCTTAACGGGAATAAACTTTCTGATCCAACTGCCGAAGCCTTTGGGGTTACGGGTTTGAATGATTACCGGGCCGGGGCCGCGGAATCTACAGACGATACCTTCACCGCTGGTGAAGGAAGATACCCAGCCTTTGGAAGCTTTATCGATGCTGTATTGCATATAATCAGGCCAGGCCACCAGGTGGTTGTTGTCCACCACTATTTCTTCGCCCGGTTGCAGATCGAAAACATGAATACCCCCGTATGTATTGACAAATACCACCCCTTTGCCACTTACCTTAACCACGAAGAATCCTTCTCCTGAAAGGAAACCTTGGGCTAAATTCTGGGCTTGGGTAGACACATTTAACCCACTATCACCGGCTAAAAAACCGTCCTTTTGCACCATCAGGTTGTAAGAGCCGTCTAACTCCACGTCAATAATGTCCCCCGGTATTGGTGGTGACAGGTACACTTTGCCCGGGCCGCGATTGGCGGTGAGGGTTTGCAAGAAAAAATTTTCCCCCGCCAACATGCGGCTAATACCACCGAAAATACCACCATCCATTTTCCCTTCCACATCTATAGTGGAGGACATCGAAACCATGGCATCGGCTTCTGCCTTGATGGTCTCCCCCTGTTGCAGTTCCACTTCCAACATGGCATAGGCCCCAGGATATAATATTCTATGTTTCATGTTCTCTCCCCCCTTTAGTTTCAACTTTCAAAGCAAAGAGTGCTTTGGTCAGCACTCCATCTTAACACTGTTTCCAACACCTCTTCCCCGGCTTTAAGTCCCTCGCTGCGGGTAAAATTAATTTTTTCCCCTTTAAACTGCTGCTGATAACATTGGAACACCTCACCATGCCTGGGGCAAAGGTGATGCGGCGTAGCGGTCAGCAGAGGCAAGTCTAGCAGCGAATCCCCTGCCGTGTAAACTTCGGTTTCCCCGGTGATGGCCATAATCTTTGCTATCGGTGCCCATTTGTTAATCACCTTAGGCACCAAGTATAACTTGTGACCCTGGAGCGAAATCTCCCAATTTTGGGTCGCCGCCCAACTGGTAAACTGGGCTAACTCTGGCTCCGGCAGCGCCGGCCGGTCCACTAGACAATAATAAAACAGCCCCTCTGCCTCTTTCATTTTTATTACCCAGGCATCCGAAACAATGCGATTAAACTCCTTTATTATATCTGCACTGGGTGCGCAATCCCTTAATTTCAGTAGAATTTCTTGATGATATGATTGATCTAGCTGGCCATCAATCAGCAGGTTGCCACCGTTTGATGTGACGGCATATTTAGGTTGTAGATCGGTAACAAAGGTTACCCGCCGGTACTGCTCCACCGTCCTGGTGGTGCAGGGAACAAAAATCAGTCGGTCAGCAATAATTTGCAACAGTGCCGCCGCCCGCTCGGTCATATAGGACGCATAATCTCCAACTTCCACCCGGTAATGGCGGCCACCATCTGCAATAAACCTACTGGAGTAAATTAAAGTGCGATCTAAGTCGCTGGCAAAAATCATTATTTCTTCTCCATTGGTTTAATTAGTCCACAGCAACAATAGGCTAGGTTGGGGTACTCAACCACCGGCACCCCTCGCTCATTGGCCAGCAACATGATGTGCTCCAGGTGAGGGTGAGATTGGTCCCGCACCAACACCTGCCATGGCACCCGACGCAACAATACCCTGGTGGTTTCCCCCACCCCCGGTTTAATTAAATTTATGTTTTTGATACCAAATTCCTGCTGAATATTTTCGATATTTTTTAACCCCAACCAACTGGGGTTGTGGTCAATAAAGGCAGAGATATCAGTGGTGGTGGCGGTAAAGTGCTCAGTGATACTGTCTACATAAAAATTAGAAAGATCATCGGCTTGCAGGTTTTGATAGTATTTGGCACCATGAAAATCTAAAGGGCCAATCAAGTCCGGGCGCAACACTGTGCGGGACATCAAGCCACTGACAGTGGAATTTAAACAGGCACTGGGAATTAAAAAATCCTCTCTAGTTCCAAAAATATTGGCACAATATCCAGGGTCGGCCAACACTGCCAGCTCACTGTTTATTTTAATGCTGTACTTTTTCTCAAATTGATTGAGAGATTTGATCAACTCTTTGGTAATGGCACCTTTACCTGTCCATCCATCAACAAATTGTATGCTAACATGGCTGTGGTGTTGCAATATGTAAAACAAAGCGTTCTCATCAATTCCCCGATCCCTAATAATGGATATACTGTAGTGGGGTATATCAATCCCAAAGTATTGTTTAAAATAACGCTTTATTAGCACTCCAATGGGGGTGCCGGCCCTAGCCAACGAAACCAGCACTACGTTGTCACCGTGTAATTGATAAATGGCTGACGCCACAATACCAACAGCCTTAGCAATATCAGTGGCACTTTTCTGTAAAGACTGATAAAACAAATTTATATATTGGACAGAGGGACGATATTCAATGGGCAACATTTCCGAATAGTGTTTGTCGGCCTGCATTGCCCGTTCCCGCTCTTCGTTGCTCTGTTCCACCACCAATTGGCCGATATCCTTTAGCAAAAATATAACGTCCTCCGGCGAATAACTACCCAGTGGCTCTGGCGCTGGTATTTCTGCTCGCAAAAACTACACCTCCGTTTAAATTCTTACTGAAAACAGAGATTCTTCACAACCCCAGAATGACGGCTGACACCACATTCCCAGCGTTGTGAAGAATCTTTAAGTCATCCAGACAAATACAACATGTTTGATGCCCAATTGTTGAAAACCAATCAATAGCGGTTCTACCTGTCGGGGTAGCACTGGCCTTTCCCAAAAAACAAACACTTCATCATAGCGGTTAGGAGGAATATTATAGACAAAGTTGGATACAGCGTTGTGGGGATCTTTAAAGGTAAGGGCGTGTTTTACCCCGTAGTTATCTTTATTAATCGGGTGCACCGGACTTCTGGTGGTAGACTGCACCACCACCCCTTTGCCCATGGCTTCAGCAATCATAAAAGGAATATGCATAAACTCACCGGTGCCTAAGCACAGGGTTTGTTGCCCATGGCGCAGTTTAGTTAACCTCTTTCCCAACTTGTCGGTAATCTCTTTTAATAACTGATTATCCTGTTGATCAATACCAAAACGGCCGGTGTATTTGAAGTAATTAACCACTTCGTTTTCCGCTGTGGTTACCACCGTGGGCAACGCTGGTGGCACAAAGATTTCTGTTGCTTGCTTTAGTTTGGGCAACGGTTGAGGGCTTTCGTGAATCACCGGTGAGGTGCCGTTATCGGCAAAGGTGCCGGCAATTAAAGACAACACACTAATTTTGACGCCCAACTCCGCTGCCACCGCCTGGTACCTTTGTTTAGCGGCTGACGAACGCCAATCTAAAAGAGATAAAATAACATAATGTTGCTGGGGGTACTTTTTATGAATCGAACGGATGATATTTAAGCACAGGTTACCAGTGCTAATTTCATCATCTATTAGCACCAGATAATCGTTATGTTGCAAAAGTGCCGGATTGTTAACCAGCAACTTTTGGTCCGGCGCATGACAGTGATCTTCGGTAAAATAAATGGTATCATGTGCACCGCAAAGGGGTTCTCTGGTGGTATGTAAATATTCTACATCACCGGCAAAGCAATCGAACACGGCATGCCCTAAACCGGTGGCGGTTTCGGCAAAACCGATAAATAGTGCTTTACCCTGCATTTTATAGGCTGAGCTCGGCATTACGCCCACTGCGTGACCACTTAATGCCGCCACCATCTCACTAACTGATTGTTGATTAATGGGCAATGCCAGCAGTTCGGCCAAACGCGTAGCCAAAAGCCTACCGGCAAGACGCGGCGTGCCCGGTAATACCGGAATGTGCTTACCAATCAGTTTACTGACAAACAAATAGCTGCGCTTAGGATTGTTTCTGGCAGCCATGGCAAACACATCATCAATGGGAATATGAAAGGGGTTAGCGGTTATTTCCACCTCAACCGATAAGTTAGCCAATATGTTGTAGTTTCTTCGCTCCGGCATAGATAATGCTTGCGTGGTCATGTCGTTCGTTAATCACTCCATAAATTTTAGCTAATTTCATGATTTTGTTGGCCCAATTGGTATGGGGCTTAGCCTCGTTCATTTTATTTTGGTAAATGCTTTTAGATACGCCGCCTTTTTCATGATCCAAAATATCCATCGCATCCAAATATTCTTCCATGGTGACGGCATAAAGTGCCTGTACCGGTACCAGATGGCTGGGATGGATAATGGTTTTACCCACAATACCGTTGGCTTTGTCCAACAGCACCTCCTTGATTAAACCATCCACATATTTGGAAACCAGTTGCCGACGGACATTTAAACCGGCATCACCATATTGTTCCAAGAACGGGGTTTTTCGCAACTGGGGCTTCAGCACCCTTTCTTTGGTGCCAAAATACTCCCACACCGGTCCTGATATCACATAACCGCCTTGGGGACGGCCAAAGATGTTCAGCAAATCGGCGATAAAGTCTCTAATGACCGCAATATCGTAAATGGTAAATTCATAGCTTCTTCTGATGCCAAATAACCCTGAAAGATCGGTGGCCCCCATGCGGACATTGAGCACCAAATCGGCGTAACTATCTAACACCGCTTTAATTTTTAACATTTCAGCCACCCGGGTTGGCTGTTCGATTACCCGGGGAGTTTCCAAAATGGGCATACCGTAAAGGGGTTTTGCTAAGCTGTGATTGACCCTTTGCAGTTCAGCAAAATATTGCCAATCTGCTTCGGGATCAAACTTAGGAAAAACAAAACCGGTTAACACCGACAAAGCCGAGCCCAAATTAACAATTAACCGCTTCATTTGCTCCAGGTTTCTCACCCGGATAAAGATAAAGGGGAGATTTCTGCCGTTTTCCCGTTGCTTTAATAGCTCCTTTAACTGTACTTGCAAATTGCCTTCGGCAGCGGCAACCATATCGTCACCCACCGCATCCTCAAGGCATAACACAGTGGATACCAGGCCGGGCATGTCATCCCTTACCAGCTTTTGGGCCACTTTGGGGGAATTTGCCGGAATATACAGCGTGGCCCCTAGGGCAAGGGCCAACGTCTGTTTATCCATATTCTCTGTTAAATCAGCCGGGGGCAAAGCAAATATCGCTTCCTTTTCCCGCTGATCAAGGTAACTAAAGTACTGCATTATTTCACATGCCCCTGATCTGTTGGTTTAGCATCCGCTGATTTAGCAGAGCCTTTGAACTTTTCAAATAAAAATCCCCCAACAAAAATCGTCGCCATAATGGTCAGTGTCATCACCTCGGTGATGTGAATGCCAAAGGCAGAAGCCATCATTTTACCACCGATAAAGGCAATTAACACATAGGCTGTGGCTTCTAGATGCGGGTATTTGTCCAACAGATTAATAAATACCTGAGCCACCAAACGCATCATTAAAATTCCCAATAAGCCCCCAATAAACAGCACCCAAATTTGACCACTGACACCAAAGGCTGCCAGCACACTGTCGATACTAAAGGCAATGTCCAACATCTCCACCGTTAATACCGTGCGCCAAAAACCACCGTGAACTTCCTTGACCTCTTCATCACCGTTATCCCGTTTAAAGAAATACTTACCAGCTAACCATAACAAGTAGAGTGCGCCTAGAATTTTAACAAAGGCAAATTTCACCAGATAAACGCCAATACCAATGGCTAGAAACCGGAACAGGTAAGCACCCCAAATACCATATACTAACGCTTTCTTCCTTTGCTCCGGTGGCAGGTGTCTTACGGCCACCGCCAACACCATGGCATTATCTGCACTTAAAATACCTTCTAACAGAACTAAAGAAGCAATGATTCCCCAAGAGGCTGGATTGACGAGAACTGCATGCAGCGCTTCCCACGAAAAAAATTGTGCATAACTTTGTGCTATACCAGCGAATAGATCCATTAATTAAATTCCTCCATTTTAGAAGGGGTGCTGTTGGAGCACCCCTTTAAGCGTTTTATTAACCAACGTTTAAGCCGTAGCTGGTGCAAAGGGCAGCTAATCCACCCTGATAGCCGGCACCAACAGCGCTAAATTTCCATTCTCCATTGTGACGGTAGAGTTCAGCAACCACCAGTGCTGTTTCAATTGAGTAATCTTCCGATAGATCGTAGCGAATCAATTCTTCGTCGTTGGCAGCGTTTACTACCCGAACAAAGGCGTTGGACACTTGACCAAAGTTTTGGTTTCTGGCTGCCGCTTCGTGAATGGTGATGGTGAAAGCAATCTTTTCAATTTCAGCTGGTACTTTTGTCAAGTCGATGGTCACCCTTTCATCGTCACCTTCCCCTTCACCGGTCAGGTTGTCACCGCTGTGACAGATAGCACCGCTGGCATCCTTTAGATTGTTGTAGAACACAATGGCAGAATCGTTTACCACTTTGCCATCTTTGTTTAGCAAAAAGGCGGCTGCATCCAAGTCAAATGCTTGTCCGCCATCATACTGGTTGGTGTCCCAACCGAGACCAACAAAAATGTTGGTTAAACCAGGATTAGTTTTGGTTAAATCAATTTTTTGACCCTTTGCCAAAGAAATAGCCATTTAACAATTACCCCCTATTTTTTATATTAATCAAATGTAACAATTATACATGTAATTTTCTTTTTACATAAACCGTTGCGCTAAGTTGCCCAGTGATGCATCGGTGGTACCTTCACCCACCGCAGCAAATTTCCATTCTCCATTGTGGCGGTATACTTCACCAACAATTAGCGAGGTTTTGCCACCATAGTTTTCTGTTAAGTTAAACCGCACCAGTTCTTGGCCATTATCGTTATTAACCACTCTAATAAAAGCGTTTTTAATCATGCCAAAGTCTTGTCTACGTTTGACACAGTCATAGATATTAACCACAAACACCAGATAGTTGATGTCGGCAGGAATTTTACTCAATTCCACATATATTTGTTCGTCATCGCCATCTCCATCACCGGTGAGGTTGTCACCCATGTGCCGTACACTACCGCATTTGCTCTTTAGGTTACCAAAGTATATCAGGTTTTCTTTCTTGGTTAATTTTTTGTTTTGGTCTAGCATAAAAATTGAGGCATCACAGTCGATTTTAGCGCCACCGGCGCCGCCACCAAATAGACCTTTTAAAAATCCACCACCGCCACCATTTTCAACGGGGTCCCAACCTAAACCCACCATCAATTTCTTTAAGCCTGGGTTACCTTTGGTCAAATCAATTTTTTGCCCCTTTTGTAAGCTAATAGCCATTAACTAACCTCCTAATTATTAAACATTCAAGCCATATAAACGGCATAAACCTGCTAACCCGTCTTGGAAACCACTGCCCACCGCTGCAAACTTCCACTCGCCATTGTGTCGGTACAGTTCACAAATTACCAGCGCCGTTTCCACACTATAGTCTTCACTGAGATCATAGCGCAAAATCTCTGCATTTGTGTTAGCATCCACCACCCGAGCAAAGGCATTGTGCACCATGCCAAAGTTTTGCTTCCGGGCTGCTGCCTCGTAAATGGTTACGGTAATGGCAACCTTTTGTACTCGATCGGGAATTTTAGCAAAATCGATAATAATTTGTTCATCGTCACCCTCACCGGCACCGGTGAGGTTGTCCCCGGTATGTATAACACAATCTGCTTCAGCCTTTAGGTTATTGTAAAACACAAAATCCTTTTCTTGGGATACCTTACCGTTAACATCCAGCAAAAACGCCGAAGCATCCAAGTCAAAATCGGCGCCATCAAAATTGTTAACATCCCAACCGAGGCCAATCATCACTTTAGTCAAGCCCGTTCTGCCTTTGGTCAAATCAATCTTTTGTCCCTTTTGCAGGTTAATTGCCAAAAATTATACCTCCTTCACTACTTTTCTAAAACTACATCTTAATGTAGTATTATACAGGCACTGGGACAAGTTGACAATAACTATTTAATAAAAAACTTTATTTTTCTGTATTTTTTTATTATACTTAAGGTGCTAATTTCTGTAATAAACAAAAGGTGATGTCAAATGATTTCTTATGGACCTTTAAGGTACATATTGGCAAAAAAGAGAATAAAAAGAAAAGAATTGCAGCAGGCGCTCAATTTAAGCCCCACTACAATTGCCAAAATTAACCGAAATGAGTACTTATCTATGGAGGTACTGGATAAAATTTGTACTTATCTGCAGTGCAATATTGAGGACGTGGTCACCCACATTAATCCAATCGATCTAAAGAAAAAAAAGTAAGCATTTCAAAACCAATCTTTAAACAAATCTTTTATGTTATAACTATGCCTATTTTTTAAGATAAAATTTATGTGATCCCTACAACCAATGCCAATAATCAGATATATTACCGCCACAGTAAACACTAAGGTATCGATGCCAAGCACCTCCTTATGTATCTATATTGTGCTGTACTATATGTGACGGTGGCAAGTAATGTGAAATACAAATTTTCCTATCAAGAATTAACCCTCTGGTTTACGCCAGAGGGTATCCAATGTTTAAAGTATAACTTAATTTTTATCGTTCTTAGCTTCAATCCACTTTACATAGTAGGGCAAGCTGGTATCGATAGCTACACCCTGTTGCAGCAGCTTAGTGACCAACAACCACTCTAATCCGTTGACCTTGGTATTGCGGCACCTTTCTACCCAGCTTAGGGGCATAATGAGCACAAAGCTGTTTTGGTACCTAAATTTAACGATGTTTCTTTTAATTTGCAGTCTGAGTTTCTCTTCTTCTTTGAACAGGTATTTATTGATCAGGGCAGTAATGTGGGCTACATACTTTTCTGTGGGGGCTGTCGATCTGAGCATCACATCGGCAAACCCCAGCCCACCGGGCGCTCTTTTATATTCCTGTTCGCTGAACATATTATCACTCCCGGTTTATTTACATCATTATTAAATAAAAACACACCTTTCCCGCCAACAAGCAAGAAGGGTGTGATAATCCTCTTATTACACCTATCGCTGTTAGCTTTAGCACCTTGCCTTTTATAACAGGTTGCTGCAGGTTCAACGGGCTAACTCCCTCGCCTGCTCTTGATAGCTTCTTATTAAATTAAGTTTATTATACCATAAATAGCACAGTTAATCAGCTGTTTTATCTCGATAAATAATATGTTCCATTAGCAGCACCGCCAACACACCCACCACAAAACCATTGCCGATAATTGGCCTGGCCAATGTTGGAAAGGCAGCTAAAGTTTCCGTCGGCAAAATTGATACAATAATACTTAACATTAAAGGCAGCCCTATCACTAAGCCGCTTTCAAAATTAATAGTTTTTGTACCATTATATACCACCAATAATCCTGCGGATATTTGTGAACACATTAGATAAATCATTGTGGCCCCCACCACCGCAGAAGGAATACTGCCCATAAAGGCAATAACCTTGGGCAAAAATGATATCAACAATAGTCCGAGGCCGGTGGGTATTAAAGTAAACCTGGAGGCGTTGCCGGTTGCAGCTATAAGACCGGGACTGAGTGAAAAATTCACCTGCCCGATAACCCCCATCAAACCAGATAATACGTTGGACAAGCCGGTAAAAGCAATCCCTCTGGTCACCCTTTGGGGCATTTGATCAGACTTAATTACTTCCCCCACCGATTGGATGGAACCCAAGTCGTTAATGGAAAGGGCTAAGAAGCAGACTAAAAAAGAGACCAACACCCCTGGTTCAATGGTTAAATCCAAGTTAAAGTTGCTAAAAAATGTGGAAACAAAAGCTATTTCTGCATTCATGGTCAACAATTGATAATGGGGCACCAACAGCAAATATAACAGACTACCGATAATGGTTGCCCATACTATTAACGTTGATCTCCAAATACCCATTAGCACATGATTGGCCACAAACATCGCCAGCACTAAAGCCACCGCAAAACACAAGTTTAAAAATGCAGTCCCCGCCATGTCAGTATTTATAATTAAATTCATAATTGTCGGGGTAAGGGTTAAAGCAATTAAAATTAGAATGGTAGCCACAACTCTAGGGGTGAACAGTTTTTTTAAATAACTGAACAACCCGGTGATGCTGACCAGTGTAAGCACAGCACCACTGATTAATACAGAGGAATAAATTGCTCCCATGCCACTGGCCTGACTGGCAATTATGGCCACCAGTAAAGCCGTTGCCGGTCCAACTATTAGTGGTAACCGGTGCCCCCAAATTAACTGCAGTAACAAACTTACCGCCACGACAAAAAATAGCTTTTGCATGTAAACAATTTGTTCTAACGGTTCGTTAAAATGTAGTTCGGCCACCACTTTACCAATAATGATTAGCACCGGAACGGTCACTGCCAGCCATTGCAGGCCCAAAAGCATTAGTTCTGGCAGCGGTGGCACCTCATTCAACCGATATTTTAATTTAATTTCAGCCATTTTCATCACCAACCCTATTATAAAGGCAAACCACATAAAAAGCACTGAGATTAACTAAATTACGCCCACTAAAGTTAACTGCAATATAGTGAAAGCTCCGTGTATATTTACCCGGAGCTTAATAAGGAGGAATAATCTATATCTAGTTAACTGCGCATGGCCCGCAACCTGGCCACTCGATCTTCAAGGGGTGGGTGCGTACTAAACAATCTGGCCACCGAGGCACCGGACAGCGGATTGATAATAAACATGTGGGACGCAGCCGGATTCACTTGCATTGGTATCCGTTGGGCAGCCGCTTGTAACTTAAGCAATGCGTTAGACAACCCATCGGGCGAGCCAGCAATCTTAGCGCCTGTGGCATCTGCAGCATATTCCCTAGAACGGGAGATGGCCATTTGTACAATGGCTGCTGCTATCGGTGCGATGATTGCCATAATCAGACCACCAATCATGCCACCGCCTCCCTCGTCATCACTTCTCCCCATACCAAAGATTGCCCCCCACTGCAAGGCATTACCCATCATACTGATGGCACCGGCCAGACCGGCAGCGATGGTGCTAATTAGTATATCTCTGTTTTTTACATGGGCCAATTCGTGAGCAATTACGCCTTCCAATTCCGAACGGTTCATCAACCGCAGAAGCCCTTCGGTAACAGCCACCGCTGCATTTTGTGGGTTGCGACCGGTGGCAAAGGCATTGGGTTGATCTGACGGAGTAATGTAGAGTCTTGGCATTGGAATTCCTGCCCGCTTGACTAAATTCTCCACCAGTGCATAAAGCTCTGGAGCTTCTGCCCTAGAGACTGGATAAGAACGTGTCATTTTAATGGCCATTTTATCGCTGTAAAAATAGCCAAATAAATTCATTGCCATGGCAATAATAAAAAACATCATGGCACCTGATTGACCAAAGAATGCATTACCAATAAACACGAGCAAAATCGTTAAAAAACCCATTAAAGTAAAAGTTTTTAGCGTATTCACATCCACCTCTCCTTTATAAATATAATAAAGTGAATTTTGATTCTGTTGTGATCAATGGTTTGTAATGTTACAACACCTATCTAATTTAGCCTCTAAGTATATTTATATCCACAATTGTTGGTATATTATCGTCCAGATAATACCGATTTTGCATCCCATTGGATTTGGAAGACTTAATTTGTATATTAGTAAATTATTATACAGCATTTACAAAAAACCGTACAGTTAAACTTGATGGTAAAAATGGTGGTTTCAAAAAAGGAACCCCAGGTTAATGCCCAAAGTTCCCTCATACCGAATCGCACTATTTTTTACAGTTCTTTTTAACACGTGACAAAAGCTATCAAACTGCAACAAAGGAGTTCCATTTAATTTAAGCCACCGGTCTATCTTGATAAAACCCTTCGTTTAGTATCTTGACACGGATGCGATTAATGCGCAGGCCCACCATTTCTATAACCTCAAACCTATGGCTAGGTAATTCTACCACGTCGCCCACTTTGGGCCTTTTAGCCAGTTTGCCAAAAACATAACCAGCTAAAGTGTCATATTCCTCATCGTCATCATCCACTGGCAGTTCTAACACTTCCACTGCCTCTTCCAACAGCAGGCGACCATCCACCAAATAGGTGCCTTCATTTTCAGCAACCACCTGGGGCAGTTCTTTGTCAAACTCGTCTTGTATTTCACCCACCAGTTCCTCTAACACGTTTTCCATTGTAACTATTCCACTGGTGCAGCCGTATTCATCCACCACCAAGGTCATGTGCTGGTGGTTTTTTTGGAATTCTTTAAGCAAATCATCCAGTGGCATACCTTCGGGTACCATCATGATATTGCGTTTAATTTTTTCTATATTAGACCCGGGTTTCAATCGAAATAAATCTTTGATGTGTACCAAACCAATAACGTTATCACTATCCCGATCACATAACGGAAACCGCGTATGGGCGCTTTGCTGAGCAATTTCAATGTTTTCTGCCAAACTTTTTTGTATATCCATGAACACAACTTCCGGGCGGGGCACCATTACCTCTCTCACCACTCGCTTCTCAAATTCAAAAACGTTGTTTAGCAAACTCCATTCATCTTTATCTAAATGACCACCTTTATAGCTCTCTGAAACCAACATTTGTAGTTCCTCTTCACTATGGCTTTCTTCATGCTCGCTGGCTGGTTCCACCCCCAACTTACGTAAAATTCCATTGGCGGTACCATTGAACAACACAATTCCTGGATAAAACAACCGATAGAAAACCTGCATTGGTGCGGCTAGCCAGAGCGTAACCGATTCTGCCCGCTGTATAGATAATGATTTTGGTACCAATTCACCAAAAACCACGTGCAAATATGTCACCAATGTAAAGGCGATGATAAAAGAAATTGAATGCACTGCCGCCGGAGTGGCAACACCAAAATAATACAATACTGGCTCTAACAATTTGGCCACCACCGGTTCCCCCAGCCAACCTAGACCAAGACTGGCGATGGTAATACCCAATTGACTAACTGAAAGGTAGGCATCAATGTGGTTAACACAATCTTGAGCCAATTTTGCCCGAACGTTGCCCTCTGCCACCAACTGAGCTAAGCGGGTAGGCCGTACTTTGACAAAAGCAAACTCGGCTGCTACAAAAATAGCGTTTAACAAAACTAGCAATAATGCCAGCGCTATCTGTAGCAAAATAATAATACTAAACGACGTGTCGTCACCCATTATATGGGTTCACTCTCCTTATAATATATTAGCAAGCTAGAACTTGCTATTTTTATTTTATCAGATTAACTAAAATAATAATACATTAATAAAGGTTAAATTTCTTGTCAAAATTGACTTGGCCATTTATTTAGCGACTTTAGCATCGGACACTGGCACATTATCTCAGCCTTACATAGTCTTGCTCAAAAAATTGCAGGGGTTCAAACAAGTTGAACCCCTGCATCAATTGATCTATCATAAGGTTTGATGTGTTCTATTTGTGGATGAAACACTTCTTTTACGTTTAAATTTATTAAATACCTTTGGGTTTTTAATGCGGCCCACCCGCGCCCGCACGCCCGCAATTTTTTTAAATTTGATAGACTTAACTTTTTTCCCATTAGTGAATATTTTACTGGCATTTTTATAAATAACCAAAAACAACAAGTATGACATTACTGCCGCTAGGGTGGCGTTAATGGCACAGCCCAGCAGGTAAGCCGGACCGGCATGGATAAAGAAGTCCACCAATTTTTCCCAAATGGTTAGGCCTGCAGCAAATTCCTGAGGTGGTCTTTCATTAGAAGCAATAAAAAAAGTTCCCACTTTATAGTTAAAAACGTACAAAAAAGGGGACACATAGGTCATTAGTAAAGCTGGCACTGAGGTGGCGGCAATATTTAATTTAAGCAGTTTAGCCAGCACTATGCCGATTGGCAAATTTAAGCCCGGCAGCGGCAGAATAGATAAGAAAAATCCCAGTGATACACTTTTGGCCAACTTATTGGGGTCGTCTTTAATATTAATCAGTTTTAGTAAATTAGCTTTAAATTTTTTGAGAATATTAACATCCCCTTTGTGAAATACATTGTTGTTCAAACCATATTATATTTGATTTTAGTATGGCTGTACACAATTAATTTATTGTCACTGCGAACACAAAAAGAATTCTACTCCCTTTTGGGATAACCCTTTAATTTTGCCAACATGTACAGCAGCAGAGGAATGGCCAACCCCAGGAAGTAAAGTAAAATGGTTAAAGGTTGGAGAAACAATTGCCTCAGCTGCGGAACGTTGGTAATGTAAATATTGGCGCCAATAAACACAACCAACCCGTAAACCAACAGTATAATCCGATAACCTTTAAAATTAAACAAGTCTCTGGTTAGGCTGGCGGCGGCATATAATAATACCGCAACAGCAATAAAAAAACCCATCTGCCAAACCATCATCATCACTGCATCCACCCGAGAAAAAAAGCCAATATCTACGGTTCTAATCATACTAACCGTCGGCAACAGCGCTGTCTCGGCATACTTTAAGCCCAGGATAGCAATACTCAGTGTTGCCACCAACAAAGATAGCATAATTATAGTACCGAATATTATAATTTGGCATTTAATTAGCTTATCTTTTTTGTTAATCAGAGGCATTAGCGCAAAAATAATGATTGAGTAAGCTAAATGCCCTCCGATAAAGGTGGTTCCCACCAATGAAGGTTTATATCCGTACTGTAGCACCGGTAAGTATTCTTTTAGATTAATGTTCGGTATATTTAACAGCACCAGCATCACAATCAACCCTAATCCCATGGGCAAGATCACTTCATTCATCCGGGCCGGTACTGAAATACCTAAGAATGACACATATAATGCCGGTATTAAAACTATCAAATGCCATATATAGGGAACACTTTCCGGTTTAAAGGCCACTGACATAATTAAACCAAATTGGATTAAATTTCTAATGCAAAGGACTAAAAAACTTGTAATATAGATACACGTGATCAACCCTCCAAAATATCTGCCCAATAACTTTTTGTTAATCCCTGCCAATGAGTGGTTGGGCAATAACAAACCTAACTTAATAACCATAAAAAAGATCAAACAACCAATAAACGGCGCCAGTAATGCAGAAATCCAAGCATCTCTACCGGTGTATTGGGCCAATTCATTGGGCAAAAATACATGTACTGAAGACAAAGTACAAGCCAGCACTAAAAACGTCGCCTGTTTCGGGGTAATTTTAGTATTGTGCATATTTTTCCTCCGGGACTGTGGTAATCGCTAACCCAGTGTGGACAACCGTAGGTTTAACTGTCACCGTTATCTCTATTTCCGGAAATATCTCTTGTTGCCAACGCTTTTTAAACTCAGCCCAAAGCTCAGGATTGGCAATTTCCACCTCCCGACCAAAGCCCAAAAAGTCCGCCTGTAATATTTGCGCTCGCTCAATGGTGCTTTCCACCTCTCTTTTTATGGCCGCTGCATAAATATTTTCTATTTCCTCGATCACATTGGGATTTTCCAGATTAAGGGGCTTATTAAATTGCCCAATATTGCCCCGAGGCTTAACTTCCACCAACAGACCCACATTGCCGTTTTCTGTGACGGTGACGTTGACAGAGGAATTTGTATTTTCTATTACTAAGCGACCACCCCTGAACTCAATATTAATTAACGTGTTCTTGATTTGATTAGTAATAAAGTTATAACCTCTGGTTTCTGTCGGAGACAAAGAACCAATCATTGTGTCATCTTTAAACACTGCCGCCCCAGAAACATTAAATTTGTCTGTTTCCTCTTTGGCTTGGTAATCGGACAGTGTCACGTCCAGCAAAGAAATCAGATGACTGCTTTCTTCATAAAGTAAATTATTAAAGACATCATCTATCTGCACCTTAATACCTTTACCGTATACATTTAACCCTTCTTCCAATATAGGGGTTATTGCCATCATCGGTACATTTTGTGACCCACGTGGCAGTGATAACAGTTCCTCCAATGGCACACTTGACACCAAAAGGTATGCTTCGCCCCTAATTTCAGCATCCCTAATTAGAAAGTCGATGCACTCGTATATGCCATGTCCTGCCAACCGGTTACTAATTACATAATTCTCACAATGGCCCCAAAAAAACACCATACCGTTTTTGGCCATATCACGGATAGCTAAAAACAAGGTTTCCCCTTTGCCATGAAAAATCACATAACTTTCTTCATTGCCCTGAGCACCCTCACCCTTGGCAAAGGCTTGGGTTTTTGGCACCTGCACATGCACTTGGTATAGCTCAGTGTCGGGATTGTAATCGAAGGCCGCCCCCAGAACAATATTCATATGTTCAATATCCCGATGGGTAACACAGCTTGTCAGCGTCAACACTAAACAAAGACTGATCGGTATTAGCAAAGTAATCTTGGTTAATCTATTCATCTTGATCCCCCCCCCCAGGTGGAATGAATGGCTTGACCCTTTTACTATCCATTGATGGTACCGACTGGGGTCGGTTAACCATCGCCCAACGAGGCAAGCGATAAACGGTATCTTTAAAATCTTTGCCCTGCATTGGTGTTAAAGGGGCCAGATAAGGGACACCAAAGGATGTCAGGCCGGCCATGTATCCCCAGATAGCCAAGGTTGCCGCCACTAAACCAGGCAAGCCAAACAGAGCGGTGATAAACATCAATGGAAACCGCAATAGTCTAAGTGGAACGGTGGCGTTGTATTTGGGGATACTAAAGGAAGCAATGCCGGTAAAGGCCACCACGATCACCACCGATGGCGAAACCAACCCGGCCTGTACTGCCGATTGCCCCAACACCAGTGCCCCCACAATACTAACCGCCTGGCCCACTGCCCTGGGCAGGCGAACGCCGGCTTCCCGCAAAATTTCAAAGGTTACTTCCATAAAAAAGACTTCCAGCACCACCGGAAACGGAACCCCTTCCCTACTGCCGGCAATGGTTAAAGCCAATGCCGTTGGCAGCATCTCCCAGTGGTGAGTGACCAAGGCGATATAAAAAGATGGCAAGATTAAAGTAGCAACAAATGTAAAGTATCTCAAGATGCGAGTAAAGGTGGCAAAATAGAAATTCTGATAATAATCGTCCCCGGCCTGCATAAACTCTGCAAAGGTAGTGGGCACTGTGATGGCAAAGGGGTAACCATCGACAATCACCACCACTCTGCCCTCCAGCAAGCAAGAGACAACGTTATCCGGCCGTTCGGTTTTTAAAACCAATGGAAATAGTGATAACGGGTTATCAAAGAAATATTCAATTATAGTTTCTGTACCCTGTACAGCATCAATCTTGATGGCCTTCAACCGACGTTTAACTTCTGCTACAATGCTGGGATCAGCAACGCCTGCAAGATATCCCACCACCACCAAGGTGTTGCTTCTGGTGCCAACGGTGAATTGTTCAAAACGCAGATCTTTATCCACCAAGCGCCTTCTAATCAAAGTTAAGTTAATCTTTAACGATTCCACCAAGCCATCGTTAGGCCCCTCTATATTCGGTTCGGTTTGCGGTGGCATAATATTTCTATTTTGATAACCAATGGTTTCTGTCACTAGCGCCTGGTTAAAGCCGTCAACAAATATGACGCTATTGCCGTAGAGCACCTGTTGCAAAGCGCTGGCCAAATTGTCGGTAACGGTGACTTTAGATGTGGCCAAGGCTGAGTTGGCCAATTTATCAGCGTTATCTAGCGATTCCTTAGGGGCTATCTGTAGTTTACCGATGATGGCTTCGTTAATGATATCCAAATCCACCATATTTTCTAGGAAAACCAGCAGTGCCGGTCTAGCACCGTTGGCAATTAACAGTTCCCTTAATATCAAGTCGGTAGAATTGCCAAGAACTTTGCGCACCTCTGCCTTGACAGTCTCCAGGTTAGCACTGACGGGATGACTGCTATTTTCGCCTTTGGTTTTACTTGGTTTACTTTTGATGGCAAAGATGTCCTTAATAACTTTTTTAAACACTGTTTGCCTCCGGATAAAAGAATCTATTGGTAATCAGTATAGCGTTTGCACAATAAAACAATTTTATCCAATGGAACAACAAAAGGCACCTCCACAAAGGAGATGCCTGCAGGTTCAATTATAATTCAGCTTCCCGGTAATCATAGACGCGTTTAGTTTTTTTCTCACTGCGGGGTAAATCACCATAGTTTAATGTCTCAATGTCCGCCAGAACACCGATTTTTGATTTGATTAGCCGCTGGCAATGGGCGGCCACCTCGCTATGCTGATAACCAGTCTCCACTTCGATGCGTACCGTCACTTTATCCTTGGCCTTATTTCTGGTTAACACCAGTTGGTATTCACTGCCGGCGCCGGGGGTTTCTTGTAACACAAAGTCAATTTGACCGGGATAGATATTTACCCCTTTAACTTTACACATATCATCACTGCGTCCCAACACTCTACTCATTAATGGGTAGGGTGAACCGCAGCTGCAGCGTTCAACCTTAATACTGGTAATGTCATGGGTACGATAGCGCAGTAGCGGCAAACCCTCTTTGGTTAAAGTGGTAATGACCAATTCCCCCTCTACACCTGGGGGCAGTTGCTGGCCAGTGGCGGGATCAATAATTTCAAACAGCAAATGGTCACTCCAGTAATGCATGCCGTTATGCTCCGGACAATCGATAGCAATGCCGGGGCCATATATCTCTGTCAAACCATAAATGTCAAAGGTGTCAATATTTAGATCAGCTTCAATGCGGGCACGCATTTTGTCACCCCAGCGTTCCGAACCGAAAATGCCTATCCGCAACGCCAGCTGATCCTTTAGTCCCCGGCGGCAAATTTCTTCCGCCAATAGCAGCCCATAGGAGGAGGTGCCCAACAGCACAGTGGTTTGCAGGTCTTGCATCATTTCCAGTTGCTTTTCAGTATTACCCGGGCCCATGGGGATGGCCATGGCACCTAACTTCTCTACTCCCGCCTGAAAACCGATGCCAGCAGTCCACAGACCATAGCCCGGTGTCACCTGCACCCGGTCTCGGTTGGTTACCCCCACCATTTGCATGCAACGGGACATCATCACCGCCCAGGTGTCTACGTCCCTTTGGGTGTAGGGTATTATCACCGGTTTGCCGGTGGTGCCAGATGAGGAGTGAATGCGGACCACTTGTTCTTCCGGCGCTGCCATCATACCCAGCGGATAGGTTTCCCGCAATTCCGCCTTGGTGGTAAAGGGCACCCGAGCCAAATCCTTAATGGTGCGAATGTCCCCGGGCTTAATACCATGTTGATCTAACTTTTGACGATAATAGGGGGAATTTCGATATACCAGATCAATCATCTTTTGCAAGCTTTGTTCTTGTTGAGTATACAACTGTTCAAAGTCAAAGCTTTCCTTTATCGACTCTATGGCCACTGCCACGTTATTGCACCTCCATGGCCTGGAAACCTAACTGAAAGGCCCGGCTGTTAATCTCTTTAAATTTAGCTGGCACCGCTTGTAATACCCGCCCCAACAGATGGTCTTTGGTGAAGGGCAACAGATTGGTGGCAGCCAACGCCCCCAGCAGTACAATGTTGGTGGTCTTGGTGGTACCTGCCTGGGCTGCTAAATCTGTGGCGTCAAACAAATGTAAATCAGTAACATTATTGTGCATATAATCAATTAGCTGATCCCTGTTATAATGGCAAAGGCCCAAAGCAGCCGTTACCGGATAAATAGTTTTGTTGTTGGCAATCACCGTTCCTTGGGGTTTTAATTTGGGCAATCCCCGAACTGTTTCAGCCAATTCAAAGCCCAGCAGTACATCTGCTGTGCCATCGGGTATCACCGCACCGTTAAGGTCTTCCCCGATGCGCACTTGGCTCATTACCACCCCTTCCCTTTGGGCCATACCAATGGCTTCCGAGGTGCGCACAGAATAACCGGCATCCAGCGCTGCTTGGGCCAATATCCGCGAAGCCAACACGTTGCCTTGGCCACCAACGCCGGTGATCACAATATCTAATTTCATATTAACGCACCTCCTCTATGGCATGGGCTGGGCAAACCTGAGCACAAAGGCCACAACCACTGCAACTGCTAACGTCTATCGCCGGTTGATCATCCTGCAGAGTGATTGCTGAACAACCCAGTTCCTCTATACAAACCCGACACTCTAGGCAGAGTTCGGCATTAATTTTTTTAGGCAATTGTTTGGGTCGGTTTTTTAACGCTACGCATTGGCGGCGCATCACCACCACCGCAGGGCCGTCAAAGTTGATGGCCTCTGCCGCTGCCGCTTTGGCCGCCGCTAAGTCATAGGGGTCTGCCTCTAATACTTTCTCCACCCCCAGGGCAGAAACAATTTTAACAATGTCTAAATTAACTGTTTGCTGGCCGGTGGCGGTACATCCTAACCCGGGATGGGGCTGGTGCCCAGTCATGGCGGTGGTGCGGTTATCCAGCACCACCAACGTAATGTTGGCCCGATTATAAACGGCATTGATTAGGCCTGGAATACCGGTATGGAAAAAGGTGGAGTCACCTAAAAAAGCAATATGTTGGCGTTTCGGTTCCACCCGTTGCATTCCGCTGGCAATGTTAACACTGGCTCCCATGCACAGGCATGTATCTGTGGCATTGAGTGGTGCCATATTGCCCAATGTGTAGCAACCAATGTCACCGGCAAATACCGCATCTTTATCCGCCACTTGTTTAAAGGCGTAGAAGGAAGCGCGGTGTGGGCAACCGGCACACAATACCGGCGGCCGCATCGGCAAAGCCGGCAACGGCAGGGTTTGGTTGTTTGACAACTTTATGCCTAGGAAAGAGGCAATACTTTGGGCTACTTTGTCTACATTGAGTTCCCCTTCCCGCGGTACGTATAAGGCTTTACCTTTTATGGTCAGCGGCAGTTGGTTTTCCCAAGCCAGTTTAATCAATTGGTCTTCCACCACCGGCTCTTGTTCTTCCACCACCAATATCCGATCGTGCCTTTGCATAAATTCTAACGCCAGTTGTTGAGGCAGTGGATATGGAGTACCGATTTTTAGTAGCGAAAGCTCTACTCCCAGTTTGGCGATGGCCTCTTTCACATAGTTATAAGAAACGCCGCAGGCCACCACGCCAATTTTGCCCCGATATGTGGCGGTGTTATAATGAAGCAATGAAAAAATCTCCGCTGCTTTTTGCTGTTGCTGATTTAACCAAATGTGCTGTTTAATGGCCAAGCTGGGGAAAATCACCCACTTGGGGCTTTTTTCAAACCCAGTGGCTTGATGTTGCTGCCTCTGTTGGCTGACCGTTACATCCTGACAAACGTGACAAGTGCGGGTGGTTGGCCGCAATATCACCGGCAATCCCAGTTGTTCGGATATGTCAAAGGCTGACACCATCATATCCTTTGCCTCTTGGGGAGTGGCCGGGTCCAATACCGGCAGTTTAGCAAATTGAGCAAACTTGCGGGTGTCCTGTTCGTTTTGAGAACTGTGGGGGCCTGGGTCATCGGCCACCACCACCACCAAACCACCTTTAATGCCAATATAAGCCAGCGTCATCAACGGATCAGCCGCCACATTTAAACCCACTTGTTTCATGGTTACCAACGCCCGGGCGCCGGCGTAGCAAGCCCCCGCCGCCACTTCCAACGCAACTTTTTCGTTGGTTGACCATTCGGCGTAAATACCGTTATCCTCAGCCATGGCTGCCAAAGTGCTAAATATCTCTGAAGAGGGGGTGCCTGGGTAAGCTGCTGCCACTTGCACCCCGGCTTCCACCGCCCCATAAGCCATGGCTTCATTGCCCATCAATAACTTTTTCATCGTCTAAGCCTCCAATATGAAATACAGAATTATGCCAGTATTTGAAATACATAAAAACACAAAAAAACCAGGCAACTAAATTGCCTGGTTAATTAACTATAATAAAACTCCACTCACCTTAACCTAGGCTCAGCTCTACTCATCTAAACTCTGCTCAATGTGTAATTTTTAAGGCTCGGTAACAACAACTCTCAACTAACTTAGAATAAATATTAACATATATTACACTTTGTGTCACGTTGTTTTTGTGATATTACTTACCAAAGGGGCAATGGGGGTAGTGGCAAACTTTGCAATTGCTACAAAGACCGCCGTAGCCAAGGTTGGCAATATCCTGCCTAATTAATTTTTCACCGGCCAATATGCGAGGCAATACTAAGTCTAACACTGTGGTTTTGGAGTACATACCACAGGCTGGCATACCCAACAACGGCACATCATCATCCAAATAAGCCAACATAAACATCGCCCCCGGCAACACCGGAGAGCCATAGGTAACCACCTGTGCTCCGGTGGCGCGAATGGCGTCCGGTGTCACGTCATCCGGGTCCACCGACATACCGCCGGCACAGATAATCAACTCCATGCCTTTGGCCTTCAAATCTAAGATGGTATTAGTAATTGCCTCGCTGTCATCCGGCTGGTAAACAGTTTCCACCAAACCTGCCCCGTATTGCTGTACCTTTTCAGTCAGTATCTGACGGTATTTGTCTTCGATGCGCCCGTAATAAACTTCATTGCCGGTAATTATTGCCGCCACCTTCAGGTTAGCCAATGGCAAAACCTTGATCACTTCTCCATAGACCTTGGCTTGTTGCTCCACTTCTGTGATAATACTTTTATCGATCACCAACGGCACCACTTTAGCGGCAGCCAGCAAATCCCCAGGGTTAACAACAATGTTGGAGTGTTTAGTGGACACCGCAATATGACCGGCAGCGTTAATGACCGCAACGGCCTCCGGATTTATTTTTAGCAATCCTCCCACTTGGGCGATTAAATTAACTCGCCCTTCTGATGCCACAGAATATTGGACATTGGTGCCGCACACTGCCTGGGCAATGCGAATGGCAGCATCATTTTCATGCAACTGCTCGTCGGTTAACTCAATTAGATAAATATGTTCTTTGCCAATATCCTTTAAATGAGAGATATCCTCTGCTGTAATTACATGTCCCTTATGAAAGGCCGGCCCTTTGTAACTGCCGGGCACAATTTTAGTAAGTTCGTGACCCAACACCATGCCCACTGCCTCTTCCACCTTTACTTTTTTAAATGTCATCTTCTGCCTCCCTGATTAGCCCCCTTGACTAAAGACTTCTATAACAATAATTTAGACCTGGCTTGCTTGGCAAAATAGCAACGCCTCTAAAACCCCACCGCCAATGGCCCGGGCTTTATCAGAAATGGTAAAACAGTGTTCTGGTGCACAACGGGGGTCAATATCACCAATTTTCAATCCCGCAGGAACAGCAATGCCATCATTTAATAATCCTCGCAACACCCCAGAAATGGTGGCAATAACCGGTTCATGATCCACATAGGCCACCACCTGGCCAGCATTAACTAGATCACCAATTTTGCTGTGTCCTATAAATATCCCGGCACAGGGTGCCCGTAAAATTCTCTCTTTATTATAACCGCCAATATCACCAGGCACCCCGGTATCCGCAATGGCCTGGCCCTCAGTAATTACCCGACCCAAATAATGACCGCGCATGGTTTCCACCACCAAATTGACATCCTTACCGGCAGTAAACCCAGGTCCTAACCCCACCACCACCGGGGCATCGTTAATGTTTGTACCAACATTAATTTTAGCCATAATGGCATCCACCACCGCCCAGGGCTGTAGTTGCTTAACAATCTCCGCCGTTGGATCCACCACCACCGGTACTTTGCCCTGATTTAAGGCCGAGTTAATACCTGTAAATTTAGTCTTAATTGCTGTTATCTGTTCCACAGTCACCTGCTGGCAAAATATCGCCTGGGCAAAGGCCACCGTTCTGCGAATTACCAGAGGCTGAGCCAATTCAGTCATCACCACCGCGAACCCGCTTCGCACTAAGCGATGGGCCACTCCAGTGGCTAAATCCCCTGCACCCTTTACCACAACCGTTCGTTTCATTATATCTAAAGCCCCCTAAGTAGTATATCCCTTGAGTAATTATCGCAATTTAATACTAATTACTTTAAAGGCTTAATGCAATAATATTAACAGTAACTAGATAAAAAAGACATACAATACAGTGTATGCCTTGTTAATTCAATTATTCCTTGCCAGCTGGCTGTGAAATTTATGATATGCCAAGTGAGTAAAGCATATTTTTTATATACTAAGGCAAAATAACCTTGCATGATTATACGCATTAACTTCTGTGCCCTGCCACAAGGCAGGTTTTTTTATGCCTATAGTCGAAACAATAATTTTTTAGATCACTCAAAGCCGTTAAAGGGAACTCCATTAACGGCTGGGCAGCTACAATTTTCTTTGTCATTACAGTTCATAATCACCGGCAGCCTCCGGCTGATAAAGAATTGCTTGTACTTTTAGTTGTACCACACCGTTGGGCACTTTCCAATCAACTATCTCCCCCACCCGATAGCCCAATATGGCCGTTCCTATGGGAGCCAAAATTGATATTTTGTCCTGGGATAAGTCAGCATCTTCAGGGTATACCAGTGTATAAACCATTTCTTCATCGGCATCTAAATCCACCAACTCTACTTTAGAGTTCATGGTTACCACATCCGAAGGTATATCCTTGGGTTCCACCACCTGAGCTTTTTCCAACTCATTGCTCAAATCCTTTAAATATTCCCTACTGCCGGGGTTAAACTCCCTTTCTTTACTAATCAGTTTTTCCAATCTTTCTTTATCCACTTTAGTGATATATATCCTTCTAGAATTACTCATGTCGTATTACCTCCGCCAAATAATACTTTGTTATTGGAATATATTAGTATTATATAAAATATTTGTTAGGAAGTAAACGATTAAAACCAATGCGACAACGGTAACTGAAATATACAGCTCGTTGTCGCATTTAAGTACTATTTTTTGCAACTTTCAGCCGCTACGCCAACATCAAAACCAAAGCATGAATTACAGCGGTCTAGAACTTTAGGAATTCGTTCTACCCGTGCCCCACCACCAACCAATGGCAACACAACGTTATGGGTTCTAAACAATTTTACCAGCACATCAAAGGGGAAGAGCAGGAAGATAACACTCAGGTTGCCGAGATTTAAAACGAAGCAATCATCTGGATCAAAATCTGGAGTTACATTGACACAGGCGCCTTCAGCAGATAAAAAATCCGCTAAGCTAATTCCACCCAAAATGTCTAAATCATTGCCATCTGTTGGGAAAGGTGCCAAGTATTCAAAATCATCACGATCTATTGCTTTAACAAAACTAGCTCTAAACTCTTGACATTGTGGTCGATTGTCTTTATCAAAAAGTTTCATGCAGACAACGTACTCAACACACAATTGCATTTTATCGCAGTTAAATATTGCACTTTTTTTAACCACTTCGACATTGTCAATTTGACAGGCACACACAACCGATGGTAAAACCACAAAGGGAGGTAAAGTAAACCCATTGCCCAGCACAACAGAATTATTGTCTGCCCTTTCATAGCTGCCATGTTTTAAACTTTCTTTAACTTTAGCCAATTCTGCTTTGGAAGTCATTAGCTGTCCACCACCAAAGTTGATAAAAGGGTAAAACTCCTGTTCATCAATGGCAAAGTCCACTTCCGCACAAATGGCTACAGTAGCCTCTTGTCTGTTTTTTTCTTTTTCTTTAATCATAATCCAACCTCCTAATTTCCAGGCACTCCCAGCCCGCTATATGTTTCATAATATGTAATATTATGGCAAGTGGTTACTGGGCATAGAATTATATTTACTTTTTAACAACAAAAGGGCTGTTTGGGAGCTAATTAAACTCAAACCACAAACAGCCCTCGTCAGAGTACTTAATGGCTTTTACTCTTTAATTTTTTGTGCCACCGATGTGAAACAGGTGTTACAGCGGTCAATGGTTTTGGTTATTTTTTCCACCGGCGGCCCCAGCGTTATTAACGGCAACGTCACATTTTGAGTTCTAAATAATTTAACCAACACCTCAAAGGGGAAGGTTAGAAAAACGGCACTGAAGTCGTCATAGCTGACCACAAAGCAGTCTTCAGCATCAAAAACCGGGGTAACGTGGACACAGGTACCTTCGGCACTTAAAAAATCTGATAGTGCAATGCCGCTTCCACTACCAAAGGGTGGTAGGTAAGCAAAGTCATAGCGGTCAATTTCTTTTGTAAAGGAGGCCTTAATTTCTTGACACTGGGGCTGGTGCTCTATGTCAAATAGTTTTAAGCAAACAATATACTCTACACACAGTAGCAATCGATCACAGTTAAATGTCACGCTTTTATTAACCACTTCTACATTATCAATTTGGCAATCACACACCGTAGAGGGGAGCACCAAAAAGGGGCTAAAAATGCCAAAGCCATTTTTAAATTCTAGTCGGTTATTGTCTATCTTTTGATAATCTTGCTTTCTTATTACTCCTTTAATATTTTTGTAATCATCTTTGGCACCATTAAAATCATCCACAAAGGGAAAAAACAATTGATTATCAATGGCATAATCTACATCAGCACACAATCTCACCGTTCCTTGTCTGGTTAAAAGTTCATCACTCATAATTATTATATCCTCCTTCAAATTACAATTAAGACATTATTTGCCTTGTCAATTACTACATGGTATTACATTTTGTACCAAGTTGTTACCGCTACATTTTTGGTATATTTTCCCACAACGGTGCAGATTAAATAGATTTTTTTTGGTATTAAGGTAACTCTTTGCAACAAAAAACCATAATATGTACTAGTTGGTTAATTATTTCATTAGAAGGAGGAACGGAGCAGTGTCTGTTTTGCTGAGTGAGGTCATTAAAAACCTAAAAGTTGACGGCAAAGATAATAAAATGCTAGACCTACTGGACATCTGCGTGCCACTGGTGTTTGCCAAAACTGGCAACATAAAAGCATATAAAGAAAGCGTTTTGAAGTTTCCTGCCGTTTATTGTGATGTTAAATGCAAAGATGTTTACATCACCAGTCGAGCTGTTGCCATGGACTGCAACCAGTTACTGGTTTGTTTGAATTACAATGCTGAGTATATTTTTGTACCGATAAATGGTGAGCGATTTAGCAAAACCTTTAAATCCCAAGTGGTAATTAAGGTGCCTAAAGATCATTTCAGAACTGCAAAGGGTTCACACATTAACACCTTTGATTTTCTCAATGGCGCCGGCACCTTTGTGAAGGTAAAGAAAATTGATTGTCACAATGCTGGCTGCCAGCCCCAATCTAACAATCAGCAACCGGAAACGCTGGTTAAGACATTATTCAAGTTCATCTTCGAGGTAAAAATGTTTAGGGATCATAATATTCAAGTACCCGGCATTGACTCGCGACCGGTGGAACGGTTGCCGGTGCAAACAAAGAGTTGTAGTGTACCACCCACTATACTCCCACCCCAACGCGATGAAGTGCAGCCTTTGGCTGAATAATAACCACCATACAATGTGAGGGCGACAGCAGGAAATCTCCTTGCTGTCGCCCTTATTTGCAATATTATCGTTTAATACCACTTCCAGGTGGCACAGCATTTACAGTACATGGCCCGGTAATGACCGGGTCTTCTAAATTGGTGGCCGTTGCTGTGGCTTGTTCGTTGGTAATCACTGCCGCGGTGGTAACATCAATTATTTCAGAGGTCACTGTCAACAAATCAAAATCGCCAGCTGCTAATGTACCTAGGTTCCAGGTGATGTCTTGGTTGGTATAAGGCCCTGCGGGGGATTAATTTGGTACTTACTAGCAAACAGGTTATGGTTACTCTTCCATTTTATGTAACATAACATTTTACCAGCGCATAGACTAACAGTATCAATATTAAAAAGGAGAGTGTGCACTTTATGGCCAAAAAGCAAACTCCATTTACCCCTATCGCAGACGCTTTTAAAGAAAAACTTATGGAAGCAATCCAACAAGAAAATAAAGGGGAAGCAATCAAAAAAGCAGTTGATGAATTTGTAGCAGAAATGGGAGCAACTGCTAAGAAATTTAACAATCGTAGCAAATAATTACATTTTTTAACTATAGGGATTCTTCGCCAGCACTCAGAATGACAGGTAATCACCATTTGTCACTCTGAACTGAACGAAGAATCTCTACTTTTTTAAACACAATTAAAGGGAATGTCCTTAAACATTCCCTTTAATGCTATGCGTCACCTACATTTACATTTGAATCCTCCGCCTGCTGAATGTCCCTTTGGCAAAGCACAACCATTTTCGCCTCATTCTCCGCTGCATCGGTATGCACTTTAACGCCATTGATAGTTAGGTTACCCTCTTTATCCAGCACCACATTAATTAACTTGCCTAAGTCCTCAACTTTAACTGCACCAACGTAACCTGGGCTTAACATGAACAATTGCACAATTGTCTGATAGACAACAGCTTTTGCTCCATCACCGGTGGCAATGGCCCGGGAATCCCCTTGCACTGCAGAGTTACGGGCTTGGCATTGTCCGGCATCCACACTGTTATTTAATTCTTTTTTCACATTAATCTCTCCCTTAGGTAAAAGGCTATTTAAAATATAGTATGATAAAGTATTGTTTTGGTGAATATTGCCAATAAAATAAAAAACCCGTGATTGCATCTTGAATCACGGGTTTTGGTTAGCACTAGTCAGCTAAATCAGCATTGATATTGAGCGCGATAAATTGCGTATTTTCAATAACTTGGGTAATGATATTATTTTGAGTTACAGATGCGGTTACACTGGCAAAACTTTGATCAATGGCAATAGCAATGGCGTCGCCCATTTCGCTATCATTAAATTGGTCGCTGTTGTTTGTGGCCTCTTGTTCAATTTCCTGATCAGCCTTTAGTAGGTCATCAATTTCAAGTCCATCAAAGAAATTTTTGTCCATTTTTTTGTCATCCATATTATTTACCTCCTTCTGAGGTGTTATTTTGACTACTTCTTTGTTGACCAACAGTAATGGTGTTTAAACCCTGGCCTAGTTTAGCAGCGGGAATTTTTCTGCCATTAACTATTAAATTACCTTCATTATCATTCTCTACTTTTAAACTGCTACCCATTTGAGACAATAACGGAATGCCATTAAATAAACCAGCAACATCATCTACATTGGCATTAATGGGAATATGGAACTGATCAATTACCTGCACGGCCTCGTTAGTCTGGAAGACATCGCTGGTAACCACCGCATAACTCTCGCAATCAATGGCAACTGCAATGGCACTTCCCTTTTTGCTACGGTTAGCCTGGCTGGAGTTATTTTTGGCCTCCTGTTCTATTTCTTGTTGTACTTTGTCTACCGAGGCACCGTCATCAAAAATAGCATTCGGTGACACTAATTTACTCTTCATAAATATTCCTCCTTGTTATTTGGGAATTAGTCAATTAAGGCTGTTTATAATTAGCCAATAATTCCCTCCCTTCTAGGGAAATTAATGTAATGTTTTACTATTGATATACTATGTACCAGTTATTAATTTGGTGAAAAATGTCAGTAAAGAAAATACCTTCCATTATAACCAAATTATGCACCAGTCTCCGCATAAAATTGTTATCTTATTTAAAGCGTTAGCATAGAATGTCCATCACAAAAAAGCGACAACAAAGAGTTTATCTCCGTTGTCGCTTTTTATTACAAAGCGGTTTTAATGCCAGGAATACTCATAACCTTTGGGCAACATGTGGCGTACTCCGACATCATCCCCACCATGCCAACCCCGTACTCTACTAAAATTAATAAATAGTGCTCAGCTGGATAACCTTTGACTGCCCAACAAATAAAATCCCGCAGGGTGCATGGGTCAGACATACCAATATTTCCCAAGTTAGGCTGAAGTTGAGAATAAAAAAATTCCCTACCCTTTAGTCTTTTTTGGATTTGGATCCTCTGTCACCAAATCCAACTGTACCTTTCCACCGGATTTTCCCACCACAACCCGCTGTGGATTTAACATAACGGCTTTACCGTTTCTTGTTTGTTTGGCCTTTAGTATTTTAAGTTGGTTTAAATTTAAGTCACGGGGCAATTGATCTGGTTTATAGGTACACCGAGTGTCCAATTGACTTAATTTTGATGCTCTGGGCTGGTCCATTATTTCACCTCCCATTCACTAACTATTCTCGGCAGGTCTTCTTTTTCGGTTCCTCACATTTTGTTTTTTTGCAGGGGACAGGTTGAAAGCAGTCTTGGTCACACCAAAGTGGAAACAACATATATTTGCCTGCTGGTACGCATATAGCATAAAAACCTTCATCATCGGTCATGCCCAGGTAGTCTTTGCCGGTATCCAAATTGACAGCTTTAACCAACACTCCAGATACCGGTGGTGTTTCAGGGGCGGTATCACAAAATACAAAACCGGACAGGATGCCACACTTTAATTTATGTCTTCCCACCAACAGTGAGGTGCACACTTGTTCTTGTTTACCGACTTTAACAAACTCTAGGTCGGTGGTAAAGGCTTTACCCATTTTAGCTCCTCCTTCAATCAATCTATGTTGTTTTAAGCACAGTTACTATAAAATATTCTACATTGACAAAATTTGTTACTAAAAGATATAAAATAGCAAAGATTTCTGCAAACTAAAAAGGGTGTTAACAGACACCCGTTAACACCCATACTTTTAGAGTTATCCTTCACCGTTATCGTCGCCGTTACCATTGTCGCAACCGCACCCACAACCACACTCAACCGGTTCACAGCAATCTGTGTCACAGCAAAGTACCATAATGTCATAGGTTCCCGGTGGTACACAGATGGCGTAAAAACCATTTTCGTCAGTGATACCTAAGAATTCATTAGGCGTTGCACCGTCCTCTACCACTTCAACCGCTTTAACCAATGCACATGGCAAAGGTGTTGGATTTTCGGGATCAGAAGTATTGCAAAAAACTTGACCTTGCACTGCACCACAGACCCATTCAAATTGGCCGACAAATAAATCATCAACCATAACCTGTTGTTGTGCTGCAACAGTAACACCTAAAACACTATCGGTTCTAAAAGCTATACCCATAAAACAAGCCTCCCTTTATTATATTCAAAGATGCATACTCAATGCCATAATACGTAATCATTTGCCAGTAGGTGTCATATGTTTTATTATATTCTTATCAGCTTGGTCGTTAGACAAAACTTGATACCTTTTATGCCCTGTAACAAAGAGATAAAAGCCCGAGAGGATACATAAAAAAGATATCTTCTCGGGCTTTTTCAATTATAGAGGTTTATATAAAATGGCATGACAATAGGAACTAGTTACTTTGCCTTCAGTTGATGTACGCTGGATAAAAAGTGATATTTGGTGTTTAGCGAGATAAACATTGCCGCTGCCTGGCCCTGGATAAGAAAAGCCAGCGAAACCATTAGAGCGGCATTGGCACCAAAGGACGATACCGCCAAACCAATGGCGGTGGACAGGTTTCTTAAAGATGTACCAAGAACCAAGGCGTAGGCATCAGATTGATTAAAAAACAACCGACCAACGCTGATGGAGATTAAATAATTGATGGCATAAAACAATATTTGTACCATGAATGCCACTACAAATATATTCATACTATCTATTATGCGCTGGGCATTCATGCTGATGCTGGTAAAAATGATATAAACCATTCCCCAAGCACTGGCTGCCGGTAAAAATGGTTTAACACTCTTTCTAAATTCTTCCTCTGTCATTTTACGCAATAATAAAGAATAAGTTGTTATGCCCAATACTAGCGGTAGCATAATTACCATTAGGATAGTTTTTAGGGTTGCCAAAATGTCAATATGAATATATTGACCCACCATCACCAATAAATACCAAGGGGCCAGCAACGAACCCAATATCAAACCAGTCACTGTCAGTTTAATCGCCGCTGCTACATTTCCTTTGGCCATCATTGTATAGGCAATGGTCATATTGGCAGTGGGCAGCAGTGCCGCAATTGCTAACCCAGCAAATAGCTGTGGATCCGCCAATAAAAATGTAGTTCCCAGTAAATAAGCCACCGCAGGAATAACAATAAAGTTAATGCCCATAGCCGTTAGTATTAACTTGCCATGAGAAAAATTAGCAATCTCTTTTAATTTAAACCCTATCATCGTTGGGTAAATCATCAAAACAGTCACCAGTAAAATATGTTTTTTCAATGGAGTGGTTTCAACAAATAAGCCAGTGATAAATCCCACCAGCAACACTATGGGAATAGTAACAGAGAGTTTCCTAGACGGTAATAAAAACAACTTTTTCAACATATAAAATCACCTTTATCATATTCATCTCCTAGGGATGCAGTGAAATTATATAACTAACTAGCAATAATGTCAAATGTAGCTTAGAGGTTATTTGTGTATCAACACCAGTACAAAGCAGTAATGTAGACTTGTATGTGCAGCGGTAAAACAAAGTTAATAATATATATAAAAACAAAGAAATCGAAGGTGATTGGGTTATTTCCACCTTCGATTTCTTTAGCTTTGATCTTGATCTTGTTCTTTTTCATTGTGGTTGATCTTTTCCAACCCAATATCTTCAAGTATTTGGTTAATTAAATCTTTTGACATTTTTCGCCCCCCCTTCTTAATAATTAGTTTATTATAGCACACCAATTAAAACCTGTAAATAGTCGGTGACATTAATTTCATTTTTGTCAATTGCCCAAATATATATGTAAAAAAAGGGGGGAGTTTATGCGGTTTATTGTATTAAAGAAAAAAAGATTGATGGCTTTATTGGTACTGGCCACTCTGTTAATCGTTGTCACTTTCCTTAACAGTAATTACTACCAGCCAGAGTCTCTAAGTAGCCCATCATTCAGCTTTGTGGTAATGAGTGATAGCCAAGGCAACGCCATTAATAATCAAATCAACGAGCGCCGCTTTCGTCAATTATTGACAGAAATAACAGCATCGACAACTGAACCTAACTTTATATTATTTGCTGGAGATATGGTATGGGGCGAAGGCAATATCAAACAACCACTGGCCCGCTGGAAAGACATTGTGGATGATTACTATCCAATTAAACGAGTTTTTCCTGCAATGGGCAATCATGAACATGACCAAGCTGCCTTTAGCAGCGCCTTTGGCCATTTACCGAACAATCAACTGCCAGGATATCAAAGAACTGTTTACTATTTTGACTACAACAACTCGCGTTTTATCGTATTAAACTCCGATCGCGTCGACCAGAAACGCCGTTACATATTGGATGATAAACAATTGGCCTGGTTAGAAAAAACGCTAGCATCCAGCAATAAAACCCACAATTTTGTGATGCTACATGTGCCGGCTTATCCCATTGGTGCTCATTACCAACAGTCACTGGATGCTAACCCCGAGCAACGGGATACCTTTTGGGAATTAATAGATAAATATGACGTTACGGCAGTATTTAATGGTCACGAGCATAACTACAACCGCAGAGTGGTGGACGATTCCTTTGGTGAGTATCAAAACAAAACGCTGCAACTGACCCTGGGGGGTGCTGGTGGCCAATTAAATAATTATGTCCGTGATGATAGGAACGTAGTGGTCGGCCCTGCCGCAGTCTATCATTATTTAACAGTGGAAGTGGCAGGTGCCAGGGCTAATTTTACAGTGTACGATATCAATAACAGAGAAATAGATGCCTTTACCGTTATTCAATAACTCATTGGTAGTGAAATATGGTTTTAAAATAAATTTATTCAAAATAAAAGCGCGGATTACCCTCGCTTTTATTTTGCACGACCTTTATTGGCTCTATAGCCCTTGGAATTACTATATCCCTTTTTACCCCTTATCGAACGGTTTTTGTTTTTATTACCCCATGGTTGCTTTTTAACTCTTACCGGCGGCTCTTCGGTAAGTTTAATTTCACTATTGTCCGGTTCCTTAGTTAACATTTTTAAGGCAGCAGCGATTAGGGCTACAGAATCATGTTCTTCCAACAGTTCTTCGGCCATGGTTTTATATGCTTTGTATTGTCCTTCTTCTAATACTGCCAATAGTTTTTCCACCGTCATGCGTTGTAAACCGGCTACCGTTTCAGTTAATGATGGGATTGGTCTGCGTTTCATTTTCCGTCTGGTAAGACTCTCAATGGTTCTTAGGTGACTCATTTCTCGCGGCGTAACAAAGGTTATTGCTAATCCCTTTTTGCCGGCTCGGCCGGTACGACCAATGCGGTGTACATAACTTTCTGGATCTTGAGGAATGTCGAAGTTGTAAACATGGGTAACCCCACTGATATCTAACCCCCGGGCTGCAACATCGGTGGCCACCAACACCTCCACTAAGCCTTCTTTAAATTTATTGAGGACACTGTTTCTTCTGCCCTGATTTAAGTCACCGTGAATACCTTCAACAGCATAGCCCCGCTTGCTCAAAGCCTCACTAAGCTCATCCACCCGCCGCTTAGTTCTGCCAAATACAATGGCTAAATCAGGTGATTGAATGTCAAGCAAACGACAAAGTACATCAAATTTTTGTCGTTCGGGTAGCTCTATGTATTCTTGTTCGATATTTGGTACAGTAACTTCCTTTGCTTTTACAGAAAACAGTTTTGGGTTAGTCATAAATCTGGCGGCCAACGCCTGAATTGGTTTCGGCATGGTGGCTGAAAACAACATAGTTTGGCGTTCCGAAGGCACTTCTTGCAGAATTAATTCTATGTCCTCTATAAAGCCCATGTTCAACATTTCATCCGCTTCATCAAGTACAACTGCTTGGATAGCTTGGGTACGGATGGTTTTTCTTCTCATATGGTCCATCAGCCGACCGGGTGTAGCCACAATAATACCAGGTCGCAACTTTAATGCTTTAATTTGTCGATTTATATCTTGACCACCATAGATTGGCAGCGCTCGCACTCGTTTATATTGACCAATTTTATTTAGTTCCTCTGCTACTTGTACTGCCAATTCTCTGGTTGGTGTTAAAACCAGTGCTTGAATTTGCTGTTGGTTTGGATCGATTCGTTCAATCAGTGGAATACCATAGGCTGCTGTTTTACCAGTACCGGTTTGAGCCTGTCCAATCAAATCTTTACCCTGCATTGCTGATGGGATAGTAAGTTCCTGAATGGGGGTTGTTTCTTCAAAGCCCATATTGCTAACTGCTTGCAGCACCAATGGGTGAAGTCCTAATTCTTGAAATGTAACCAAATTTCTTATCTCCTTTTAACATAGTTTACATCGGATTATAACTCTAAAAAGGGCAGTTATTCTAGTTATTCAGAATATGCCCTTTTTTCGATTATTTTATTAATCAAGGCCAAATTATCATAACACGCAGTTGGAAAAAAGTAAATGAATTGGTAATTTATCACCATGATTACTTACACTCTTACACTTATACCTTTATATTAATGGCGCCATAATACCTTTGAGGTGGTCAAATGTTTTCTTTTCCAATTAGACCAATGCTGCTGGATACAGCCAAAGAACCCTTTGATTCAGCGGAACATATATTTGAATGGAAGGTTGACGGCATTAGATGTATTATGTTTTACCAGCGCGGTCAGGTACGGTTGCAAAGCCGAAATGGTCGCGACTGTAGCTACGCTTTTCCCGAGCTACTGACGCCATCAACCATGGCCAAAGAAGCAATTTTTGATGGCGAAATTACTGTATTATCCGGTGGTAAACCTAATTTTGAAGGTGTAATGGCACGTTACATCGCTGGTGCTAAAAAAGCCATTTCAATGGCTGTTAAAAATCCTGCCTATTATATCGCTTGGGATATTATTTGGCATGACGGCAAATCAACTGCAGAAATGCCATTAATCGAAAGAAAAGCTATATTAAGCGACACCCTTAAGGATAGTGATACCATCAGCAAGATCGATTGGGTGGACACTGATGGGTTAACCTTATGGCAAGCAATAATAGATCATCAACTGGAAGGTATGGTGGCTAAAAAAAAGGACAGTAAATATGAATTTAAGCGCTCCCATTCTTGGATTAAGATTAAAAATTACCATGAAGTAGTAGTAAACGTTCTTGGTTACAAACAAAACGATGGGTACTTACTGGTGGGAACCGATAATCACATTCAAGGACATGCACTGGGCATGAGTAAAAACGAGAAGGCTGTCCTTTGGGAAATAATTTCAAGATATGGCAATATTAAGGATAATACCGTTTGGTTGCCCGCCGGCATCCGCGGTCGGGTTAGATTTACCACTTGGACACCAAAGGGTAACATGCGTGATTGTCATTGGGTGAGGTTTGAGGTGTAATTAGGTGCAAAACCGCTGCTCTTTTAAGAACAGCGGTTTATAGCAGTTTAAAATGTAAATACTTTAGCATCTGCTGCCAAATCAATTAGCTGAGCAGCAGTTCCCAGTTGTGCCCCCTCAATCATATTGCCGTCATCTAATTGACGAATTCGAGCACAGGGAGTACATACATAAAAGGTGACATTGTTCTGTTGCAGGAAGTCTAAATAACCTTTGCCACCTTAGCAAACTGAAAAGTGCGCGTTGCCCGCACAGGATCTTCTAACCCACGACTAAGCACAAAAAGGTATTTTGCCATTTTCACTTCCACCCTTCATAGATTTTATTAATCTATATAGAATTTGACAATCAGTCTAAAATCCCTTGGGGAAATGTTGATTATATTGAGATCCATTATTTTTTGGGTGTATAACAAGCACAACGTTTTCCAGTGGAACGAAATACTATTACCGAAGGGATATATTGGGTTTTAACACTATAGGCTTTACAGCCCTTGGGAAATCTCTTATCCCAGGTCACATAATAGTATCTGCAATTTTGACAGTTAATCCTTTTATCTGTCATTTTAAACGCCCCTTAGCCTAAAGGATAGGCCTTTGACTTTCTGGCGGTAAACACCTGGATTTCAGTATAACCAACCTGCCGGGCCAGGGCCAAAGCTTGATTATAACTGGCCCCTACATCTTCAGGACAATGGGCATCTGAGTTAATGACAATGGGAATTTTTTGCTGTTGACATACCTGTAGCAGTTGCGGGTGAGGATAGATTTCTCTCACTGGTTTTCTTAAACCAGCAGTACTTATTTCAATACAAAGGTTGTTTTGGGCCAGCGCTTTGGCTACCCTTTGATACTGCCGATGCAAAAATTCTTGATTATCAGGAACATAGTTATATATTTTAGCCAGATCCAAGTGTCCGGCAATATCAAAGAGCTTGCTCTCCGCCAAACATACTATGCGGTCAAAATACGCCTGCCAAACTGATTCCACCTTGCGTTTATCCCACTCTGCAATCATCTCGGTGAGATCAAAGCCCCAATCATCTATCCAATGTACCGAACCAATTACATAATCAAAGGGGTAGTTATTAATAAAGGCGGCAATTTCCTTTTCTTTACCAGGAAAATAGTCTACTTCGATACCAAATTTAACATTTATACCATGTTTTCTAGCTGAGTTAATCATCGTCAGGTAATCCTGCATCCGTTCGGTTTGCCTTTGCCCTACCCATTGATTATAAAAAATGGCCCGGGTTTCTTTAAACCTATAGGCGTGCTCTGATATGCCCCAGTCCCCAATGCCTAAGCGCTGCACTTGATGATAAAATTTCTGTAGCCATTCTACAGTATATGGCCCTTTTTCAACATGAATATGATAATCGGTTAGCATTTCTTCCTCCCTACACAATAGTTGGAAGGGGCTGTTGCAAAACCCACTATAGGGATCGGTTTCATGCCGACCCGCCAAGTAACTTTTTGCAACAGCCCCTTAAGTTATTCTGCACTCCATTTCTGAATGGTAACTTCTACTCTGCGGTTCTTGGTGCGCCCTTCTGCAGTGTCATTGGACTCAATGGGGCGATACTCTCCATAACCGATGGCGCTAAATCGTCTAGGATCAAGGTTTTTATTCTGTAATATCAGTTTCATAAAATTAAGGGCTCTTTCGGAGCTAAGGTCCCAGTTGGATTCGAATTGTCTAGTATTAATGGGAACGTTATCGGTATGTCCCTTAATAACAACCTCATACTGGTTATATTGTTCCAACATATGCCCAATGGAAACAATGGTTTTAACAAATTCCTGTTTTATCTCAGCACTGCCCGAATCAAATAATGCTCTGTCCCGGATAGTCAAAGTGAGAAAATTATTTTTTAAGCCAGTTTCTAATTCAGTGGATAGATTGTTCTCTTCTATGTATTTATCAATTTGTCTTTTAAGTTGTTCTAATTGCAAGTCATTGGTGGTTTGATGCAACCTTTCAACAGTGGTGTCCGGTTCAGGATCCAAATTCACCACCCTAGTTCCGGTATGAAAAGCAGCGCTCATAGCTTCCCGCATGGAGTTATATTTTTGCGCATCCACCGTGCTGGAAGCAAATAACACAATAAACAATGCCAGCAATAACGTTAGTATGTCAGAGTAGGGAACCAGCCATGTTTCATCCATATGGTCTTCATTGCGTTTCTTTTTTTGTCTACTGGTCATCACCTGCTCCCTCCTTTTGGATGTTGGCGTTAGCACGTTCTTCCTGGGAGAGATATACCATTAGATATTGTTCTAAAGCAATGGGGGAAATACCCGAACCGATGGCCACAACACCTTCCACCATAATGTGTTTAAGTTCCATTTCTCTACTGGATAATCGTTTTAATTTATTGGCAATGGGATGCCATAACACATAACCAGAAAAAATACCCATTAATGTGGCCACAAAGGCAGCTGCGATGGAATGGCCCAAGACATCAATGTCACTCAAATTGCCCAGGGCAGCGATTAAACCCACCACCGCCCCTAACACCCCCAGTGTGGGTGCATAGGTACCAGCTTGACTAAATATCAACGCGCCAGCGCGATGGCGTTCTTCTATGGCCTCTATTTCCTCCAGCATTACGTTTTTTACAAATTCTATGTCACTGCCATCAATAATCATTTGGACACCACTTTTTAAAAACTCATCTTCTACATTTTCCAAGTGATTGTCCAAAGCCAATAGACCCTCTCTGCGGGTAATGGTTGCCAAATTAACAAATAGCGCAATTAGTTCAGTTTTAGGCATTAATTTCTGCTCTGTAAAAATCAGCTTAATTAAGGTAGGGAATTTTTTTAACTCTTTTAAAGGGAAACCCATAAATAAAGTTGCTGCGGTACCCACAAAAATAATTAATATCGCTGCCGGGTTCCATAGCACCGTTAAACTTGCACCTTTTAACACCATACCTAGTCCTACAGCAATCAATCCCAAAACCAGTCCGATAAATGTGGATTTTTCCATTAATTTACATTACACCTCTTCTTTACATTTTATGACCTTTAATTGTTTCGATATTAAGTGACATTTTCCTTCTTAAATATTAGTTGATAAATTAACAATGTTATAAATATATCATGATTATAATTGCAGGTACTAATTTTATTATCGACAAGATTTTAACCTTCTTAAGAATTGTTTAATATTTAATCACTGTATCGGCTAAAATATTGCTATACAATGTTTAAATATAAAAATATTACATGTTTTCAGGAGGTTATTTAATGAACACAGAAAAAAATTTAAAAGATGCCTTTGCAGGGGAATCCCAAGCAAATCGTAAATACCTCGCCTTTGCTGCCAAAGCCCAAGAAGAAGGATACACCGCTGCCGCAAAATTGTTTCGCGCCGCAGCTGAGGCAGAAGCCATTCACGCATTGGCAGAACTAAAGGCTTTGGGTGAAATTAAATCCACCGCAGAAAACCTAAAATCCGCCATTGCTGGTGAAACCTATGAGTTTACCAATATGTACCCCGACTTTATCAAAACAGCAGAGGCCGAAGGCAACAATCAAGCTAAAAGGGCCTTTAATTTTGCCAATGAGGCGGAAAAGGTGCATGCAGATTTATATCAAAAAGCTTTGGCTGTTTTGGACAGTAACGAGGATATGGATTATTACCTGTGCCCGGTATGTGGCTACATTCATGAAAAAGAAGCGCCAGAAAAATGTCCAATTTGTGGCGCTAAAGGAAGTAGCTTTAAAAATGTAGGTTAGTATAAATTAACAATAAAAAAACGCCCGCTGGGCGTTTTTTTATATCTGTTCAAACTCATCTTTGCCCACACCACAAATTGGGCAAGTCCAATCATCCGGTAGATCCTCAAATGCAGTACCTGGCTCAATCCCATGTTCAGCATCACCTTGACTGGGGTTATATTCGTAACCACATACTTGACAGCGATACACTTTATCGTTTGACTGCTTTGGCAATGTTTCATCTTTCGGCGGTGTACTTTTTATTGGTTCTTTAGCACTGCCGCCCTTTAATTGGTGATAATACGCGTATGTCATTGGAGCACCAGTGTTAAGCACTTCAGCATCTGTCATTTCGCCGATAAAGATGGTGTGGGTGCCGACATCAACCGTTTGTATTACTTTAGCCTCCATAAAGCTCAATGTATTCTTTAGAATATAGGGCAACCCGTTGTCGGTAGTTTGGTAATCAATACCCTCAAACTTATTATGTTCTCTGCCAGATTTAAAGCCAAATTGACCAATTAAAGACAATGGCGCATCCTGGGCCAGTACTGAAACGGTAAATGCTTGACCAGCCATTATGTATTCATGGGTAAGATTATTTTTATTGATGCTCACCGCCATAGTGACGGGGTTAGAGGAAATCTGAAACATCGTATTGGCTATCTGTCCATTAATGTTTTCATCATTTTTTCCACAAACAACATACAACCCATAAGTAATGCTATACAGTGCTTTATTATTCATAAATTTCCTCCTTTGATAATCATATTTAATAAGCAAATACTATCAAATATCACTATCTAAAGGCAAATTAATTTTGTATTAAAAATATATAACCCGAGACAAAACCTCGGGTTATAAAAATTATTCTGGCGACAACCTACTCTCCCAGGGATAAACCCAAGTACCATCGGCCCTGCAGAGCTTAACTTCCGTGTTCGGCATGGGAACGGGTGTAACATCTGCGGCAAAACCACCAGAAAACTTATCTAATTATTTTGGTTGCGGGGGAGGGACTTGAACCCTCGACCTTCGGGTTATGAGCCCGACGAGCTACCAACTGCTCCACCCCGCGACAACAAAAATAATTATAACAAAAACTATTATTCTATGCAAGGGGTAAAACAAAAAATTATTCTACCACCACAAATTGGTCCTTGCCAACGCCACATACTGGACAAACCCAGTCATCGGGAATATCTTCAAAGGCAGTGCTAGGGGCAATGCCACCATCGGGGTCACCCTTTTCTGGGTCGTAGATATAGTCACAGACCTCACAACGATATTTTTTCATACCAATAACCTCCAACCTATTATTAATTATAATGTTATTATTCAGTGTTAATACTTTTGATATTACATGTAATAATTACCAATAATAACAGCATAACACATAGAAATCAATATTTCACACCATTTTTTTCTGTATCTAGGAGCATACTATTAACAATGATTATAGGAGGTGTTTTTATGCCACAACAACATATCCATTGTGCTGTTAACAACTGCCATTATTGGGCCCAGGGTAACAAATGCGTAGCTAATGAAATTATTGTGGTTAATGATGCTTTTGGCAACAAACAGCCGGACCGGGTAGATCACAACATGGCTCTACAACTGAGTCCCACACCCGCTCAAACCTGTATGGAAACCTGTTGTAAAACCTTTGTTCAAAAGGGATCTCCCAACATCACCGCCGATAAAGCTTACAAAATTCAATCATAGCTTAAAAGGGGCTGTAGCAAAGTTTTGCAACAGCCCCTTTAGTTTTTAATGAAGTAAAAATTTTTGCGTATGCACTTCTCCCAGTACATCATAAAGATACTCCACAATTTCTTTTTGCTCTTCGTTTGGTTCCAGCTCTTCTGCCTGATCCAGCAATCTCCATAGACCCCGGTTAGCATCTCTAATTAGCAAGGCATGGGGTTTAAACTCTTCTTCGTCAATTTTTTTGGTCACACCCATGGTTACCACTTCCCAGTCGCACATCAATATAATATGTTGTTTTGATGTAACAGTGCGAAAAATTTCCCACATTTCTGGACCAAAGCCTATACCAATACCGATACCTTCCTCCCAGTCAATGTCCAACACCACCAAGAAGTCATCGTCGTTAACTTCCAGTAGTTCCCAAGTGAAGCTATAGTTTATTTCTTCCCCAGCGTGAAATTTAGTAAACAAATCAGATAACTCTTCTTTTAAGGTGGGCAGCACCAATACCAATGCTTCATCTGATTCTCCAATAAATTCAGGGAAAACAACTCCTTTTGTCACTTGCTACCACCTCCTTGTTTTATAGCGTATTCGCCGCAGCTTAGAAAATTCCTGCTTGTTAACTTTTAACTTAGCTACATATTAAATAATTGAGCCAGCTATTGCAAGCTGGCTCCTTTGTTAATCACTGTTAATCATTACAACTCTTTGGGGCAACTTATTAATATCTAAGATAACCGAATCAACAGGGTAAGTTATCACTGTTAAGTATGCAGCCCCAGGTTTTGGTTCTGTGGTGGTATATCTCACATATAATGTTTGCCCAATTATTTTTGTATCTTTTATATCTATGTTATAACCGCTAGAAGGTTTCTTACCCCACATTAATTCTAATTTGTATCCCTCTGGCACTGGGTTGAGGGTATAACTAACACCCAGATTATTTTTTTCATTTTGTTTTAATTTTATTAGAGATACTAAATTACTAATCATTGTTTCAGCATCTCGGCGGGTTATAGAGACATCAACATTTAATTCCGCATTGATGTCATCCTTTAAGCCCAGTTCATAGGCTAAACGCGCAGTGTCAAATTCGCCATCGTCAAAGGGATTAACAACCAAACTACACATTTTAAGAGCGTCGGCAATCACTATTGGTTCATTGGGTAAATAATCGCCATCAATTGTTTTATTGTCTATTTTGTAACCTACCCCTTGGGATAACATAGTGGCAAATTCAGCCATAGTTATCTCTTGATTTACAACTTCTATTTTTGGGGCAGGGGGATCTATTTGATCAATTACCGGCTGATCTGTACCATAAGCTATTGATGCGCTAAAAAGCAAACCTACTAATGCCATGGCCGATAAATATTTTTTCATATTTTGCACCTCCGTACTAATAGACGAAGGTTGTAGGCATTAAGTTCCAACATAGAGTATTATTAGAAAAAAAACCTTACAAATAAACCTATATATAGTAGTACACCAGCCTAAGGCTGGTGTACTTTAATCTACAAATTCTACTTTGCCATTTTTTATTTCTTTGATACGGGCTAACGCTTCGATACGAACACCCTCGGCACGCAATTCTTTGCCTCCGTCTTGAAAGGCCTTTTCCACCACAACGCCACAGCCCACCAATTGGGCGCCGGCTAGCTGCACTAATTTGCGCAACCCCCTTAGAGCTTCACCGCGAGCTAAAAAATCATCTACTATTAATACCCGATCACCGGCAGATAAATAATTTTTTGAAACAAATATCTCCACCGACTCTTGCTTGGTGAAAGAATAAACAGTGGAACTAAAGTAACGATGATCCATGGTTGAAGCTTGTTTTTTCTTGGCAAACAGCACTGGCACATTAAGCGCGATTCCGGTCATCAGTCCAACCGCTATTCCAGATGCTTCCACTGTTAAAATTTTGGTCACTCCTTGGTCTTTAAACAATCTAGCAAACTCATCGCCAATTTCTTTAATAAAAAATGGATCCAGTTGATGGTTTAAAAAGGAATCTATCTTTAAAATTGAATCCGATATAACTTTTCCCTCAGTTAAAATACGATCTTTCAAGAGTTCCATGGGTATACCTCTTTCTGCAATTATTTATAGATAGTTTATCTGTCCTCGCGATCATAAGCAACACCCAATGCCTTTGGTGACCCCACGCCACCGGTTTGTGATTGACGGGTGGAAATAATTAGAACAAGAATTGTACAGATATAAGGCAACATGTTTAAAAAGTAAGATGAAATCTGAACGTCCAGCATCTGTATTCTAAATCCGAGGGCATCAATGGCACCAAACATATAGGCACCAACCAGAGCGTACAAAGGATTCCAGCGGGCAAATATAACCAATGCCACCGCAATCCAACCGCGCCCAGCAGTCATGTTCTCCATCCAGGATGGTGCATAGGCCAGCGATAAGTAAGCACCGGCAAGTCCCGCCAACATCCCCCCTATTATGGTGTACATGTAACGGGTTTTTGAAACGCTCACACCTAAAGAATCTGCTGCACCAGGGTTCTCACCCACTGCTCTCAGGTTTAGGCCCATCTTGGTGCCATATATCAGCAAACAAAGCAACGGAACTAACAAGTAGCTCAAGTAAACCAGGACATCTTGGTTAAAGAAAATGGTTCCTATTATCGGTATGTCACTTAAAAACCCTAGGGTTTGCGCTTTAAAAGCGTTGGGCAGTGGTTGGCCAACATAGGGTTTTCCTAAATAACCGGATAAACCGGTGCCAAAAATTGTTAAAACCAATCCGCTGACCACTTGGTTAGCTTTTAAACTGACTGTTAGTATAGCATGGATTAAAGCTAATGCCCCACCAGCCAATAAGGATATCAGCACACCAACCCATGCACTGCCAGTAATTAAAGCAGCTACAAATCCCGAAACTGCCCCTACCAACATCATTCCTTCTACACCTAAATTTAATATTCCTGCCCGTTCGGTTAGTATTTCTCCCAAGGATGCATATAAAAGAGGTGTGCCGGCAGTAACTGCTGTAGCTAGAACTGCAATAATTAGGCTTGTTTCCATTGGTTATTTCCCTCCGCGGTTTTTGACTTGCTGTTAAATACAATCCGGTAACGAGTTAATATTTCGGTGCCCAGAACAAAAAACAATATTAAACCCTGTAGCATCGATACCAGAGCCAGCGGCACACCACTGCTCTGCAAGCTAAATCCCCCAGCCTCTAGCCCACCAAATAATATCGATACAACAATTATTGCTGCCGGATTTAACTTGCCCAGCCAAGCAATAATGATACCGGTATAACCATAACCGGGGCTAAAATTTTCCTGTAATAAGTGCGTTAAACCAGCCACCTCTGCCATGCCTGCCAAACCGCAAATTGCCCCACTTAAAAACATCACTAACACAATATTTTTAGGGATATTCATCCCGGCATACTTGGCAGCCGAGGCACTTTCGCCAATTACTCGGATTTCATAACCCCAACGACTGTGTTTAATACCATAGTGAATTAAGATGGCGATTACGATAGCAAATATAATTCCGGCATGGATTCTTGTGTCCCCAAAGGTAGGCAACATGGCATTCTCAGAAAATCTTGGTGTTAAGGGAAAGTTAAAGCCCGCAGGATCACGCCATGGTCCAAAAACAAGGTAGTTAACCCACAATATGGCCACATAGTTTAGCATTAACGTGGTGATAATCTCATTTACTCCCAGATATGCCCGGGGAATACCCGGCAAAAGCCCCCAAATGCCACCACATATGGCTCCAACAATGCACATAGCTGGTAGCAATATAAAGGCCGATACGTCGGGAAAACTAAGGGCCACCCAAGTGGCCCCAAATGCGCCCATATAAAGTTGCCCTTCTGCACCGATATTCCATAGCTGCATCCTAGAAGCCAGCGCAATACCCAATGCGCACAACATTAAAGGAATAGATTTCACTATTGTTTCAGACAATCCATATAATGATCCGAAACCACCTTTAAACATGGCAGTGTATGACTTAATTGGGTCATGCCCAGTAACAGCCAACAGTGCCGCCCCAATAATTAAAGCCATTAATACAGATATTACTGGCATTAAAAAAGTATTGACAGTTGAAGTTCGTGCCCTTTTTTGCAATTTAAACGGTGAACTCATGACACCTTTACCTCCATTTGTGTTGAACCAAGCATCATTAAGCCGATCTGCTCCGGTGTTGCTTCTTTCACTGGCAGTACACCCATCAAGCCACCCTGATACAGCACGCCCACTCGGTCACAAAGTTTAAACACTTCTTCTAGGTCTTCAGAAATCAGCAAAACAGCCGCGCCCTTAGCAGCCTGTTCCAATAATAACTGGTGTACCGTTTCGGTGGCCGCAATATCCAAACCTCTGGATGGAAAAACAGCCACAACCAATTTAGGATTGCTAGAAAGTTCTCTGGCCAACAATAAACGTTGTTGGTTACCGCCGGATAACAATCTTACCGGCGCCTGTAAACTGGCCAGTTTGACGTCAAACTCACTAATAAGTTTTTCAGCATGCAATCGGGCTTTCTTAGGGCTAATCATCAGTCCCGAACCCAGCTCGCTGCCTTGGTAATTTTTCATAATTAAGTTATCGATGGCACCCAATGACGGCACCAACCCTGTGCCCAAGCGATCATCAGGTATATAACTAACGGCAGTATTAATTAAATCCTTTGGTGTTTTGTTGGTCACATCTTGACCATCTATATTAATTCTGCCGCTGGTAACCGGTCGCAAACCAACAATCGATTCAGCTAACTCTCTTTTACCATTGCCTGCAATACCAACAATGCCCAGTATTTCTCCAGCAGCCAATGACAGAGAGATGTTATTTAAGCCTGGCTTATGACCTGATTCGGCAGTACTAATATTCTGCATTTGTAACATGGCAGCACCTTTTTTTATTTGCTGGCGCTTAGCAAAACTGACAAATTCTTGACCCATCATCAAGTTAGCCAACTTTTTAGGCGTAACATCACTACAATTAATAGTTCCAACGGATTTGCCAGCCCGCAATACCGTTACGCGGTCTGCCACTTGCATAACCTCATGCATTTTGTGAGTTATGATAATTACCGCATGCCCTGCTTTGGTCATTCGCTTTAATGTAATAAAAAGTTCTCCCGCTTCCTGGGGGGTTAGAACCGCAGTGGGTTCATCTAAAATTAGTAATTTAGAACCCCGATAAAGCATTTTAACGATTTCCACTCGCTGTTTCTCACCTACCGACAGTTGCCATACCTTGGCAGCAGGGTCAACGCGCAAGCCATAACTCTCTGATATCTCTACCAACTGATTTTCAACATTTTTCATGCGTAATATCGATCCAAGTTTCTTGGAACCCAAAACTACATTTTCTGCCACTGTAAAGGTATCCACCAACTTAAAATGCTGATGCACCATCCCAATCCCCGCGGCAATGGCATCTCGAGGATTTTTAAAGTTAACCTGTTGACCATCTACTAAAATTTGCCCTTCATCAGGACGGTATAACCCCGATAATATTGACATTAACGTGCTTTTACCCGATCCATTCTCACCTAACAACGCATGGATTTCTCCAGCCCGGACAGTTAAATTCACTTGGTCATTGGCAATTACACCGGGAAATCTTTTAGTGATATTAATCATCTCAACCAGATTTTTCCTTTTCATAAAGCACGCCCCTTAATCATCAATAAATGGAATGGGCGCTGACACCAATGGTGCCAGCGACCCGATATTTATTAGTTTTGTTTAGGAATACTTCCCTCAACGCCTTCTACAAACCAGTCAAACTCTAACAATTCTTGGTCAGTCATTTTTTGACCCTCTGCTATTTTTACATTGCCATGCTGATCTTTAATAGGACCAGTAAACACATCCCACTTACCGTCAACAATCTCTTGCTTTTTAGCTTCAACCAATTGCTTGGTTTCTTCAGACACCATCGGGCCATAGGGTGCTAAGGCAACAATACCGTCCTCTAAGCCACCCCAGTAGGATTCTGGCTGCCAAGTTCCGTTTTTAACCGCTTCAACTACTTCTACATAGTAAGGACCCCAATTCCATACCGGAGAGGTAAGTACTGCTTTAGGCGCCATCTTGCTCATATCAGTGTTGTAACCTACACCATAAACACCCTTTTCTTCAGCTGCTTGCATTGGCCCAGGTGTATCTTGGTGCTGAGCAATAACGTCGCAACCTTCATCCAACAATGCTTTGGCGGCATCTTTCTCTTTTACTGGGTCATACCAAGTGTTGGTCCACAGAACTTTTACTTTAGCATCTGGATTTACCGCTTTAACTCCCAAAGTAAAGGCATTGATACCACGCACAACTTCAGGAATTGGGTGCGCTGCCACATAACCAATCAGATTGTTCTCAGTATGCTGACCTGCCACCATACCGCTTAAGTAACGAGCTTGGTACATGCGACCAAAGTAGTTGCCCATGTTGTCACTGGTTTTAAAACCTGAGCAGTGCATGAAAGTCAAATCTTTATTTTTCTCAGCCACTGCCAAGGTAGCATCCATGTAACCAAAGCTGGTGGTAAAAATAACTTCACAACCCTCTTGCACCAATTGCTGAATGTAAGATTCACTGGAGGCACCTTCTGGTACATTCTCCATAATGTAGCTGGCATCCACATAGTCAAGATGCTCTTCTAAGTACTTCCGGCCCTCTTCTTGGGAATAGGTCCATCCGGCGTCTCCAGGAGACCCAACATATATAAAGCCAACTTTCATTTTTTCATTTTGGGGCTCCGCTGCAGTGTCAGCTGCTTCCTCGCCGCCACCACACCCTACTGCTAAAAGCGCCATTACCATCAATGTTGCCACTAGCAAAATTAGTTTACTTTTCTTAAACACGTTAATCTCCTCCAAACAAATAATTATAAATTAAATAATAATATTGAAGTTTCTTCGCCCCTCCTTTTAAAAAATTACTACCGTTATTAAAAAACAAAAAAACCCAAACGGATAGGATTCAACACTTCGTGTGAAACCTACCCGCCTGGGCTTTTATCCCTTCGGTGTAACTAGCTAATCATATAACTAATTTGTACCGCTCGGACCAAACCACCACAAACTGGTGTGGAACCCTAGGTACACTTCCCCACGTAGTCAGGTAATTTACGGTTACCTGGTAGAGACTCTTGGGCCATATTCCCAAGGATATACGTGACGCTATTTATTTCTAAAATATCGTATCTTGATGTTAACTCAATATTAGCAGATGTTGCCAAGACTTGCAATCCTTTTTTATAAAACATTAACAATTGTAAAATATACCCATATAATATAGAAATTCTACCAATAAAGGAGGCATGATTATGGGCTATTATGGCGGTGGTTGCTGTAGACCAGGGTACGGACGCCCTTGGTACGGCTATGGACCCTGGTATGGTCCTTGGAGGCCTTGGTATGGTTATGGTCCATGGTACGGCCCATGGGGGCCTTGGTACGGTTACAGTCAGTCTAGACCTAACCAAATGACAAACAGGCCACGAAGATAATTAATATCAACAACCCATGTCCAATGAGGATATGGGTTGTTGATATTAATATTCTTCTACCAATGGTTCATAATATTTTTTCGGGTGTTTACAAAGGGGGCAAACTTCCGGGGGCTCATTGCCCTCATGGATATAACCACACTCTCGACATTTCCACTTGATGGATTGATCTTTTTGCAATAGTCTATTATCCCTCAGTAGCGACAGCATCTTGTTAAACCTATCGGCATGGTGTTTTTCCACCAATTGCAAGTGTTTAAATAATTCAGCCGCTTGAAGTTCCCCTTCTTCTCTGGCTACCCTTTCAAATTCTGTATACATATCTTCATACTCATAGGTTTCTTTTTCCACAGCAGCCTTTAAATTATCTTCTGAGCTGTTGATTTCTTTAAGTAGTTTTAGTAATTGTTCTGCATGTTCTTTTTCGTTTTTAGCGGTTTCTTCAAACACCTCGGCAACTTTAAGCCATCCTTCTTTACGAGCCACCCCAGCCCAAAAGGTGTAGTAATTTCTGGCCTGACTTTCCCCAGCAAAGGCTGCTTTCAGATTATCGGTTGTTTGTTTGCCCATTTTAAACCTCCCTCTATAATCTAACGTTTTCTTAAAATATCTCTGTATTTCTTAGAATTACACATTTTCAAAAACAAGCATTATGGGTATATTTTTCAACATTGTATAATTATGGATAGAAAACCTTATACC